>JAKEHX010000526.1 GCA_022614795.1 Planctomycetaceae bacterium
AACCCAATCCGCCTCTTTGAGCATCTCCCAAACATGGTCAGAGCGAAAGAGTTTCTTGCAATGTCGGCAAGTCTGCATCTTGTCACAAAACAGGTCGTAATGCCCGCTGACTCGCCACACCTGCGGGTGCATGATGATCGTGCAGTCAAGGCCGACCATTTCATAGGGCTCGGGCGCGCCGGGAGGCGCGACCAGGTCGTCGTGGCCCGTGACCATGTCGCGCCACCACGCTTCCTTGATGTTCCGCTTCAGCTCAACGCCCAGGGGGCCATAGTCCCAAAAGCCGTTGAGGCCGCCATAGATCTCGCTCGACTGAAAGAGAAATCCCCGTCGTTTGCAAAGCGAGACTAGTTTGTCCATTTCCATGTCGTAGTCCAAAGTCCAAAGTCCAAAGTCCAAGGTCGCGACTTTGGACCTTGGACTTAGGACATTGGACCCTATGTTACCGGTCGAGGTTCGAGGCGGTCTATGCCGGGGACAAGCCAGACGCTTGTCGTACGATCCGCCAGGAGGTCAGATCGAGTTCCGGCACGAAGTCGAGTTTATCGATCTGGGCCGCCAACTCGATGTCGTCTTCCTGGCCGGTGGCGATCAGGTTCCGGCCGCCGCAGCTGGCGCGGAGCGCCTGGCTAAGAGTGCCCGCGCCGGTGCTGCCTTTCATGCGCGATCGCCAGGCATCGGTGGCGATTTCGGCCTGATCGTTGAGTATCCAGCGCGCAGCTGGACTGCTCGTAAGCTTGTCCACGACAGCGCCGGCAAAAAGCGTGTCTTCCCGGGTCACGTGCCCGTTGGTGCCGGCACAGAGCAAGGAGACTTCGGTTTCGTCGCGGAGCACGCGGCAGACGGCGGAGAAGTTGACGAAGGCGCCAATCAGGACGCGGCGGGCCGCCTTGCAGCATAGAAGTGCCCGGGTGCCGTTGGTCGTGGTGAAGACGATCAATTTACCGCCGACCCGCTGGGGGGTGTATTCGCGGGGGGAATTGCCCACGTCAAAGCCGAGAATCGGCAGTCCGCCGCGCTCGCCGCCGAGGACCGTGCTGCCAGGAGGCTCGCCAGCAGCGATTCGCCGTGCCTCGTCCAATTCCAGGCATGGAGCGACGCTTGCCGCTCCGGCTGCCAGGGCGTGAATGATCGTCGTCGTGGCCCGCAGGACGTCGATGACCACGACAGTTTGTCTGGCAAGCTGCTGGGGCTCGACGAGGGCAGGTAACAGATGCACATCGATCCGTTGCGGGCCAGCCATGAAATCGGGCAAAAGGGGGACGGAATGTTGTTGACGGTGCTCAGAGGTCGGCGAACAATCAGTTTAACGGCGGCGGCAGAGCTTTTACAGACACGCACCATGACCATGCTTCCACAGGTTCGTCCTCGCCATGCAACCGATTGAGACCGAGTCGCTGCGCGCCCCAGCACCATCTCCAATTTCCGCGGCGCATCGATTCGCAAACAAAGTGGCCCTGATCACCGGCAGCAGTGACCGGGGAATCGGCGGCGAAATTGCCGTCCGTCTGGCAAGCGAGGGGGCCGCGGTCGCAATGATCTCGCGCCGTGAACCGGTGCGGCTCTTAAAAAGGCTCAGCCGGTATGAACACGGTGCAATTCATACCGCGGGCGATGTGACAAGAGCCGAAGACATCGCGCGGGCCATCGACGACTGCCTGTCGGAGTTCGGCCAGATCGATGTGGTGGTGAATAACGCGGGTCTGGAGGTTGCGAGCCCCCTGGGGAAGTTCAGCGACGACGGCTGGCGGGAGCTGCTCGAGGTGAATCTTGGCGGGGCGATCGCCGTGACCAAGGCCGCCCTGCCGCATCTGACGGAGGGCGGCGTCATCGTCAACATTGCCTCGGCCCTGGGAATCGGCGGTTGCCCGGGATTCTCGGTCTATAGCGCGAGCAAGGCCGGTCTGATCGGCTTCACGCAGTCGTTGGCATGGGAGCTTGCGCCGCGAGGCATTCGTGTCGTGGCGGTCGCCCCGGGCCTGGTGCACACGCCGATGGTCCACAAACACGTGAGCAAGCTGACGCCTGAAATCTGGGAGCAGATCGAGGCATGCCATCCGCTGGGCATGGGACACCCGGACGACGTCGCCGCTGCCGTGGCGTTCCTGGCTTCGAGCGATGCGCGGTGGATCACCGGCATTACTCTTCCCGTCGGCTGGGCCCAGCATTATCCGCTGCCGACGGGGGCCATGATGGAGTAGGGCAGTCCGACTGCGCAGTTTGCACGGATTGAAAATCCGTCCTACCGATATTTCCACCAGCCGAGCCACTCGCCGAGAGTAAAGATCCAGGGGTGGGCCCAAGGGTTGTCGGCTGCGTAATGGGCAGAGAAGACGCTGATCGCCAGCAGGGTCAGCGCGATGATCCGGCCCGCGCGCGACTTGCCCAGCCAATCGGCCGCGGGGAGCAGCGTCAGGAGCCAGAGCGGCGTGATCCAAATGAGCCACCGCAGGCAGCAGGTTCCGCCGCCATAGTTGCGGTCGGCCAAGGGACGCGTGAGATAGAAAGCGAGGACGACGGCAGTGATGAAGATCGCGGCCAGGGCGAGGGTGCGCGTGGTCTTTTCAAAGCCCTGACCAGTTGTCAGGGTGCTTGTCGGCGACGACTCGCTCATCACCCCGACCAATGGTCGGGGCTTTGCGAAGCCAAGCCACAGCCAGCAGCCGGCGATGGAGAGCAGCCACAGGGGCGTGAGCGAGAACAAGCCGTGATGGCCGACGAGGCAGTGAAATGTATAGACCAGCGGCGACGGTTCGCCGCGGTCCAGGCCGGTGACGGTGCGCCGGTCCCAGTGGGTGCCGGGATAGTCGTACCAGTTGTCCCACTGGCGAATTTCGATGCCGAGCGACTCGGCGCCCTCCGGCGTGCGCTGTAGGGCATAGCGGTGATGCGACTGCGGATCGAACAGTTCCCAGCGGTCGCCGCGAGATTTCGTGATGACTGTCGCGTCGGCTGAGAGTTCAATGCCGGCTTCGGCCAAAGCCGAGCGCAATTCATCCGTTACGCGGTTGTCGTTGGGCGGCACGGCCAGGGCATCCTTGAGCATGCCGATCGCCGGCCCATCCTGCCGGTGGGCATAGGGCGGACGCCAATCGCCGTGCGCGTAGTAGTTCGTGCCCAAGGCCGCGGCTAGTACGAGCAGGGCAGGGGGGGCGAAGTAGAGCGCGGTTTTGAGCGGCGATTTCCAAGCCAGTCCGGCAGCGGCCAGAGCCAGCATCGCCACAGCCGGCAATTCACTGGCCGCAGTGAACGAGAAAAGTAACCCGGCGAGCGCAAAGTGCCACCACTGTCCGCGTTCTTGCCAGATTGGGATGGTCGCAGCCAGCGCAAAGACCAGCGTGCAGGCTGCAATCGAGTGGTTGTTGAGCGTGACGCTGTAGGTCGTGACAAATGTGGCCAGCGCGGCCGCGACGAATGTGAAGAGCCGGCCCCAATCGGACTGGCCGAGCGAGTCGATCATGCGAGCGAGCAAGCAAAGTGCGATCACCAGCGGCACTACGTTCGTCAGCACGAGCATCAGGCGCGTGACGACCCACACCTGGTCGGGCGCCGAGAGCGAAAGGCCCGTCGCCTGCTTGACGAGCCAGTACTCGCCTGCCAGCAGCGTCGTCAGCAGCGTTGGCTTGCTGGAATAGTAGTGCTCGCGTCCGTCGGGGCCGCGATGCCGCACGAGGTCGATCGTGTGCCAGCCGCGGACCTGTGAGTCGTCGGAATAGAAAATGATGTGCTCGATCGAATAGACGCCGTGGTCGCCAAGGGCCCGGATCGTGCACCAGCGGCTTTTGTCGTTGGCACTCTGAAAGGGAGTGGGGCTGAAGGCGTCGGGCGAGCGGACGCGCATGGTGCGGGCCGTGACGAGGCTGGCTGCGATGACGATGAAGAGGCAGTAGAGCGCGCGGCGGAGCCACGTGGGGCAGGCATCTTGCCGGCCGGAATCGCCTGGCAGGCTGGAAGCCTGGCCCACGGTGGGAATACTCATGGTCGGTCGTTCGGTGCTGACGGCACACGGAGTGTGCCTGCTACTTTACCCGGCAGATTGACGCGGGACTTGATCGAGTAGGGACGCGCGCTGCGGCCGTAATAGGCGGTGAAAAGCTCCGCCAGGAAGCCCATCGAAATGAACTGGCCCCCCAGCAGCAGGGCGCTCATCGAGTAAATGACGAGCGGGCGATTGCGGATGTCCTCCAGATTCATCCCGGGAAACAGCTTGTCCACGAGCCAGTAGATCGCCAGGTAAGCCAGTCCGCAGAAACCGGCGAAGAACGACAGGATGCCCAGCGTCCCCAACAAATGCTGCGGGCGCTGCTCGAAGCCGGTGAGGAAATAGACCGTCAAGAGGTCGAGGAAGCCTTTGATGATCCGCGAGACGCCGTATTTCGAACGGCCGTGCTGGCGAGGGCGATGGTTGACGACGATTTCGCCGACTTTCCAGCCGCGGGCCGCGGCCAGCACGGGAACGAAGCGATGCAACTCGCCGTACAGCCGCACTTCGTCAAAAATCTCGCGGCGATAGCACTTGAAGCCGCAATTGTGGTCGTGCAACTTCACGCCCGTAAGCCGCCCGACGAGCCAGTTGAAGACGCGCGACGGGCCGGTCTTGTGCCAGGGATCGTGACGGACCTGCTTCCAGCCGCTGACGCAGTCAAGCCCCTTATCGATTTCAGCGAGGAACCTCGGGATTTCGCGGGGGTCGTCTTGCAGGTCGGCATCGAGCGTAACGACCAGCTCGCCTTGGGCGGCATCAAAGCCGGCGCTGAGGGCAGCGGCTTTGCCGAAATTGCGGCGAAAGCGAATGCCGCGGACACGCGGATCGGCCGCCGCCAGCCGCTCGATCGCTTCCCACGAGCCGTCGGTCGAGCCGTCGTCGATAAAGATCATCTCCAGGTCGTATCCGTTCTGGCGGGCCACGTCGGCAAGCTCGCCGTGCAGCGCCTGGAGGCTATCGAGTTCATCGCGAACGGGAATAACGGTGGACAGCATGAGGCTTGGGGTTCAAGGTTCAGAGTTCAAGGCTCAAGGTCGGAGAGGAGATCGACAACCGGCGTTTCATTGTCTCGCTGCTAGGATAGTCGAACGGGCGGCGGGCGTCTGCCGCAGTTTTCAGGCGGCAAGTCTGCGCTATAATGGCAGCCCTTTCCACTCGCTCGCTTACGGTGCGTCTTGCTCCCAATTGTTTTGACGCTGCTTTTGATCGTTCACCTGCTGTGCGTGAATGTTGCGGCTGGCGGGCCCGTTTTGTGCGTTTGGCTGGAATGGCGGGGCGACGTGTTGGCTCGGCGGGCAGCCGCTTATTTGGGCCGAATGAGCCTGCTGTCGCTGATTGCGGGCGGTCTTCTGGGGTTGGCAATCGGTTGGCTCAAGTGGTCGCCGGCCTATCGCGCGCTATGGACCGGGCCGCTCAGCTATAAGCTGCACTGGGGCGCGGCAGAAATGATCTTTTCGCTGCTACTCGCGCTGAGCTATTGGCTGATGGTGCGGGGCAGGCGAGGCAATTCGACCGGCTGGCGGCTTGGCCGCGGCAGCGTCGCACTCCTCAATGGCGCAAACCTGTTGTACCACTTTCCTCCCCTCTTCCTCGTCGCGGACAAGCTATCCGCATCGGGCCAGGGGCCCAGCGAGATCATCCGGGGCGTCCAGTTCAGGCAGCTGGCCTGGACTGGCGAAGTGCCGGCCCTCGTGTTTCATTTCGCCTTCGCCTCCGTCGCCGTGGCGGGCGTAATGCTCTTGGGGCTGGCCCTGCGCTGGTTGCGGCACGATGAGCCGCCAGCCGATGCGTCCAAGGTTGCGCAGTGGGGGAGCAGTTGGGCGCTGGGAGCGTCGCTGATGCAGCCGCCGATCGGGCTGTGGACGCTCATCATGTTTCCCGCGAGCACGCAGTCGAGCCTGATGGGGAACGAACTGGTGGGAACGACGCTCTTCGTTGCGGCGATGCTCGCGGCCCTTTGGCTAATGCGCGAGCTGGCCGGCGTGGCCTTGGGGGATACCACCCGGCCAGCCATGATCCGCACCATGAGCGCCATGCTGGTGGTGGTCGCGCTGATGACCGCCATGCAGCAGTCCGTCAGGCCCGCCCCGCCCAGCACAGCCGCGCCCCAAACAACGACCAGCATGACGAGTCACGCGACCGGAGCACCAGCATGGCTGCCGAAATCGTAACGCTGCGCGATCCGCAGGCGGGGTCCACCGCTGCGATTGCCGTGAACTTGGGGTTCAATTGCTTTCAGTTCACGGTGCAGCATGGTGGCCGCCCGGTCGAGGTGCTGTACGCACATCCGGAATTCACCACGGGCAATCAGCGGCCTTCGGGGAGCGGCATTCCGATTCTGTTTCCTTTTCCGGGACGGATTCGGGGTACGACCTTTCGCTGGGAGGGAAAGCAGTACCAGCTTGAACCGGGCGACGCGCTGGGGAACGCCATTCACGGCTTTGCGATGCGTCGGCCGTGGCGCGTGGTCAAAGCGGCCGCGGATTGCGTGGTCGGCGACTTTCACGCTTGGCGCGACGATCCGGGCCTCAAGGACCGCTGGCCGGCTGATTTCCGCATTACGGCGAGCTACACGCTCAGCCAGAACCGGCTGGTTGGATCGTACCGCATTGAAAACCCGTGCGACGTGCCGCTGCCGTTCGGGTTTGGTACCCATCCTTATTTCCGCGTGCCGCTGGGAGGCCCATCCGCCGATGAGTGCATTGTCTGGCTGCCGGTTACGGAGCGGTGGGTGCTCAAGGACATGCTGCCGACGGGCAAGCGCCGCTCGCTGTCCGACGCCGAGGCGCTGGACAGCGGCTGCCGGCTGGGCGAACTGAAGCTCGACGATGTCTTCACGGGGCTGACCGACAACGCCGGCGTCGTCGAAGCGTCGATCCAGGACCCCGGCGGCATGGCCACGTCGATCCGCTTTAGCGCCGAGCAGTTCCGCGAGTGCGTAGTTTACACCCCGCCGCACCGTGAGGCGATCTGCATCGAGCCGCTCACCTGTGCCCCGGGTGCGGCGGCCTTGGCGGGGCGGGGCATCGACGCCGGGTGGCGCGTGCTTCCTCCCGGCGAGTCGTTCGAGGCCAGCGTGACGATTGAGGCCACAGCGTAGGCCTCACGCTCCGCGTGAGGGGCGAACTACTGCGGCAGCTTGCCCGCCTTGATCGCTTCGCCGTAGGTCTTGCCGTCAGCAGCCTTCTCCCCCTCGGCCTTGGCCAGGCCCTCGAGAATGTACTTCTTCGACTCTTCGGTCGCTTTATCCGTATCGTCTCCGGCGTCCTCTTTGATCTTTGCGATTTGGGCTTTGGTAATGAACTTGCTAACGGCCATTCCGTAGGCGTTTCTTTCCTTTTTCCCCTTGCCCGCGATGTGGCAGACATTGCACTTGGCGGTCGATTCCTCGCCATACGTCTTGACCACGGCATCCTTCAAGGCCGAATACTTCATATGCCATTCGGTGTTGATGGGGGGCAGGGCCGCAGCGTGACGGGCCAAAAGCGCCGTGACGACCAACGTGGCGACAACCAATGGGCAAACGCGCTTCATCCGAATTCCTCCGAGAAATGTCTCTGCTGGGGTTGCGATAGACGGGCCGGCGGCAAGTGATTGCTATCGGCCGCGGGGAAGGTGGGACAATCAAGGCGGGCAGACTTATCAGTAAAACCTGCCCCGTTTTCCTTGTCAAGGCGAGCGTTGGGAGCGTTGGCTGGGCGCTGTGGGTCAATCGCGGTTAACCGCAAATCGTACGCGGGGCTTTCGCGCCGCTAGCGGCGGAGCAGCAAATCGAACGCCCGCTTCAGCTTCCTGCCTTGATCGGGATTGGCCATCGATACGTAGGCAATCATCCCTTGCACATAGCCGTCGAAGTTCACGTGTCCTGTGCGGTTCTGTGCGGCGAGTCCTTCGCGGCGGGCGTGGTGCAAGATCGAACGCAGCCGCCGGACGGCTTTGCGGGGAACGGCCACGCGGTCGTTCACCACCAGCCCGGTCACCGACTGGGCTGTCTTTCGCCGCTGGACGCGCGTCTTTTTTTCGTTGACTTCGAATCCTTCATCGCGGGTGATGTGCCGCACGCGGGCTAGCAAGTAGCCGACCTTCGCGTCCGCGTCGTCGGCAGCAGATGAAAGCGTCAGGTCGTCCGCATACCGCGTATACGTCCAACCGAGCTTTCCGCAGATGCCCGCTAGTCGTGAATCAAGCCGCCGGGCGGCCAGGTTGCTGAGCGCGGGGCTGGTGGAGGCGCCTTGCGGGAGCGCTCGCGGAGAGGTCGCCGCGAAGTACTTCTGCCCGGCATAGACGACGGTCCGCCGCGGCGCTTCGGTACACAAGAGGGCCAGGACCGTCGCGGCTGCGGGGGAATAGCCGAATTGCTGGAAGATTCCACGGACCCGCGGGAAGGTGATCGTGGGAAAGAAGTCTCTCAAGTCGAGATTCACCACGACTTTTCGGCCGACGTGCGCCGCGGCATTGGTGACGGTGCTGCGGCCAGCGATGAAGCCATGCGCGGCGCTGTGCGGGGCGACTTTGTCCAGGATGTTTTCCAGAATCCACTGCTGGCAGCGGGCGAGCGTCCGGTGCGGAGCGGCCAGCTCGCGCGTGCCACCGCTCTTTTTGGGGACAGAGAAGCGGACATAATGAATCCGCGTCGCGGCGTCGCTATGAAAGGCCAGCCAGCGGAGTTGGGGGATCGACAGGCCCAGCACCGCGGCGACATCGGCGGGCGAAGCCAAGACGGGCAGGCCAAGTTGCCCAAGTTGTTCGACGTTGGCCCGGCGGTCGGCCAGTCCGCGCGACACGCCCCGGCCGAGGAAGATGATATCGCCGGCACGACGAGCAGCCACCTCGGCCGCCCGGCGCTCGCGGCGGCGGGCGGCTTCGGCCTTCTTTTTCTCCTTCAGGGCCTGGCGCTCGGCCTTGTCGGCGGCCACCACTTGATTGGCCCGCTCCGCGGCGGCCGCCAAATCGGGCCGCAAGCGGTCCATTTCCTGCCCCACCGCGTGGATCTCGGCCAACTCTTCGGGCGAGATGAACCCGTGGCCGACCATGCCAGCTTCGATCAGCTGGGTGCGCGGATCGCTGGAAGGGGGAATGCGGTCGCGGCGGCCCCACCAGGCGTTGAACAGGCTGCGGCCTTGGGCCTTGACTCGCCGCTTGATTTCTTCGTCCGAGAGCGGCGCGAACTGGCCGGCGTCCAGTTGCGAGGCCAGGTCGCTGCCGGGCTGTTTTTTGGGCGTGGGAGCGCTGGCGCGCTGCGCACTGGCGGTCTGCGCCGGGGCTGAGAACCCTGCCGGAGTGCCGAACCGGACGCGGGTTGGATCGTGCCAATCGGCGCCGCACGAAAAGCACTGGCGGGCCTCCAACGAGCGAAGCGGCACCCGGCAATAGGGACAAATTCCCGGCGTGCCCGGAACGTGCAGCCGCACCGAGGATTCGCCGGTGAAGACCCACTTGATCCAATCCCAAAGAGCCATGGCGCGCTCTACCTCTTCCCAAATCCGAAATCTGAAATCCGAAATCTGAAATTCAAACCGGAGGGGGCGGCCGACGCGACTGACTTCATACTCCGGACCAAGGACGTTCACCAAAGGCCACGCAACACCTTACGTGACAGAAAGCCTCGGCTTGTCTCGGTCGGTCACGTAAGGTGTTGCGTGGCCAACCGAACAACGGCCTTGGGGAAGCAATGGGAAGCCAATGTCAACCGCGGCGGAACGCCGCAGCAAGGTGGTCTCAGTCGGTCGGCTCGCACCCCTCCTTTGTTTGCTAGTTGTCAGTTGTCAGTTGTCAGTGGTCAGTAGTCAGTTGGTCAGGCACTTGGATTGTTCGCTAATTGCCTTTCCATCCGGCCCACTGTTGGTACCAGCGTTTCAAGTCGTTGCCTTGTGCTGGCGACGGCGGCCGCAACAGCACCTCCCGCAGCGCGAGCAGGTGCCGGCAGGGTCCCATCCGCAGACCGCCGCGGAAGAAATGCGAGCAGTTGCATTTCGCACGCTTGATCCGCCCGTCGGCATCGAGCAGCATCTCGACCGGCTTTTTGTCGCACTCGCCGGTGACGACCTTGCCGCCGGAGGGCGCCTCGGCTTGCGACAGGATTCGCGCACGTCCCCGCGCGGCCAGGTCGCGCCCCGCGACAATCTCGGGATTCTCCGGGCCGATCTGTGCTTCGCCCACAGCTTGCGGCATGATCTGCCGCCAGCGATAGACTCCAGCGTCGAGGTCGTAAATCGCCTGGCCGCTGTATGCCAACCGGTTGAGCGCCGCGGTGCACTCGGCCTCGCCTGCGACGGCGCGGAGACTGGGATCTGTCAGCTTGAGCGATCGCGACTGCTGGAGGGCGTGGGCAACGCCGGCAATCAGGCCGCCCGAGAGCGAAACCGGCGGCGCTAGCGCTTCGAGCGCCGAGCCGCGTGTCCAGTCGTTGGTCGTCCAGCCTGACAGGCCCAGCGTCAGCCGCATGTCGCCAAGCTGAGCGACCCAAAAGCTCGGCAGTCCGGTCCCCAGCAGGTACAGATCGATCCGTTCGACCAGCGGCAGAAGGCGAGCCAGCACCAACAGCCGCTGGCGGCCCCAGATGCGAATCGGCTCGAAGGCCGGCCCGCGATAGGGCGTGCCGTGCGACACGACTGCCTGCTCCCACGGTTCGAGCACGAGCCGCGGCGTGCCATCGGCGAGCGTCTCAATTCGCAGAGCCCGCGGGCTGGTGCGTGCCTTGTGCCGCTTGAGCCAGGCAAGCAACGAATAGACGGCGGCCCGCGAAAGCGTCAGACGCCGCATGGGCATGGCCATGCCCGCTTGCACTTGCATCAGGCCGCGCAGCCAGCCAGCGGGCAGGTCGATTTTCTCCTCGCGGTAATCCGACGCCCCGGAGGTCGCCACTTCGAACCCCGCCGGATCGACCCGCAATCGCGTTTCGCGGTAAGTCCGCAGCGACTGGAAATGGCGATAGAGATTCCACGAATAATCGACGTTGGTCGTCCCCAGACGCACGTCGCCGCCTGCACCCAGCGCGTCGCGATTGACCGTCAAGCAGCCGTAGGTCGACTCATCGGCCGAGAAGCACTCGAAAAAGACCACGTCGTCGGCGACCGTGACGACCGGATCGCACGGCATCAGCAGCCGCCACATTTCCTGGTCGAATGCGAAGAGGTAGGTCGAATAGGCCAGCCGGCGCGTCCAATATTTCAGGCGCAATTGGCCATAGAGGCGCTCGAAATCGGGCGGCAACGGCTTCTCCTGGCGGGCGAGCACCTGGGCCTTGGCGTCTTCATAGGCCTCTTTGCGCACCGCCGCCAGCCGCAATGATTCTTCCTTTTTCCACTGCAAGTAGGCTGTTTTGTCGCGGGGCTTGTAGCGGAGGTCGCTGATCACCACGTCGTGTAGTGCGGAGATCGCTTCGCGAAAACGGAGCGGATTGGCCAGCGGCGCATCGAACGCCACGGGTTCGCGGTCAAGATTCGGAACCAGGCGCAACAGTCCCCCGGCGAGGCTGCTGCGACCGTGATAGGCGAACCGGACCTGCATGACCTGTTCATCCTCCTGCCGGCGCCAGCGACAATTCGGGAATGTGGCGGCCCACGACTGCTGCCATCTCGGGTTGCGATTCAACAAGCCTGGCGACCGCCGCCAGTCCCGCGCGGGCCTCGGGCTTGCGGACCGAGCGGACGGTGACCGCCAGCACCGGCAGCAGCTCCTCGGCTTGTTCGGGCCGCGTCTGGATCGCGTGGACAATCTGCGCAATGGCCTTGGGCTTCTGGCGGCCGCCGCGATGCACGCCGACGAGCACAGCCGACCAGATCGGGGCCAAATCGCGGCTGCTCGTGCCTGGCAGGCTCGCCTTGCGGACCAGGTGATCGACAATCCCCAGCCGCAGGTCCTCAAACGGCGTCTCCACGAGCCGGCTCCAAAGCACCGGGTCGTCTGGAATTGGCGGCTCCGATTTCAGCCAGGTCCAGGCGGCCGATCGCAGTTCCTCGAGCAGGGAGTCGAGCAAAGCGAGCACGACATCGCGGTTGTACGTTTCGCGCGTGCTGACGTGGCCGAGTGCCCACTGGGCAAGTTCGGCCCCCATCGCGCTACAGCGCGCTTGCCCCAGCCCCGCCAGGTGCGCCCGATCAGCCGCAGTGGCGAGCTTGCGCTCGCGCAGGAAATTCAGCCCCAGCCGAGCGACGGGCGTCGCCGCGGCGGTAGCCAGCGTCACGCACTGTGCCAAATCGAGCCGGCTGCCTTGTACGTTGCGCTCCAAGGCGTCGCACACCAGCGCGAGCGCAGAGGGGTTCTTCGTTTCCAAGAGCCGCAGCCAGGTATCCACCGGCCAGTGGGACGCCCCTTCCAGCAGCGGCAACAATCGAGCCGCGAACTCCTGAACCGCGTCGTCGGCATGGTCGAGCAGGGCCGTGATCGTTTCCGGCGGCTGCTTGGCAAGCCGTGTCTGGTGATGGCGCTGGAGCAATTGGATCGCCCACACGCGGACGGTTCGCGACCGGGCATGCAAGACCGAGCGTAGCAGCGGCTCGCCGGCGGCAGCGTCTTCCCAGAGCTGCGGCCGAAAAGGAGCAGCCGACAGCTCGCTCAGCTTGCGTCCGGCGCGGATCTTCACGCCATGAGCCGTGAATTTCAGGGCGTCGTGTCCGCGGAAGCAGGCATTCAATAGCCCCCAGCTTTCCAGCAGGTCCTCCCCCTTTTTCAAATCGGCGTCTTCGTACCGGGCGAGTGCCGTGGAGATTTCACGCAAGTAATCATCCGGGCGGCGGAAGGCGAGGCGGCGGAAGTAGCGCCACGCTCGGCGGCGAAGATAGCGGCGCGTATCGGTATAGAACAGCTTGGCTCCCGGGCGGGGCCTCGCGCCGCGAGGCTCGACGACAATCCGCTCGCCAGTTCGCGGGTTGAATGAAACCGATGATGTCTTGGCGGGAATCACATCCTTCGCCAGTGCAATCACGTAGTCTTCCGTAACCGACGACCGGCGCGTCGCCGGATCATATTCCCAGCGGCGAATCACTTTGCGGTAGCGCCGCACGAGGCGGTCGAAGACGCGAAGGAAGATGCCCATCAGCCCATGGTCGCCCGTCGCCTCGGCCTGTTTGAACAAGCGTTTGACTACAGGGTGGTGGCCGGGAACATCGAGCGGCGCATCGAGATAGGCGATAATCTGCCGCCGTGCCCACGGCCGCGAATCCTTCTTCCAACGGTCCGCAAACGTCGCTAACTGAGCCGGCGGATAGGGCTGTCGCAGAGCCGCCAGGAAGCGCTCGTCCTGCTGGCCGAAATACTCCTCGACCAGGAGGAAGCTCGGCAAGTTGGCGGCCGGTGGAGCCACGGGGTCACTCGCGTAAAAGTCCTCGGCAGGCGAGTGCCTGCGCCCTGCGAGCGAGGATTATCAGGGCTGGCCAGCGGAGAGTCAATCAGCTTCCGTGGTGTTATGTTTGCCGGCCCGCTTCCGCCAGGCAACGGAGAATGCAGTCGGCGACCGCGGACGCATCGACTTCGAGGGCGACTTCAATGTCGGCCCTTTGAAGCGAGTTGGGACGCCGGTCAAAAATCGTCGCTCCCAGCGTCAGATCGCCGGACGTTTCGACGTCGCCGGCCAGCTCCGTGGTCTGGAACAATTCCGGCTGGAGCATCGCGGCAATCGCCACCGCATCGGGCAAGTCGATCCGCTCCAGGCCCAACTCCTGGCGAAATGAGCGAAACAGGTGCGGCAGGATTTTGCCCAAAAGCCGCCCGGCACGCGTCGTGTCGTCGGGCAATTGTTTCAACAGGTCGAGCGACCAGACGACCTGGTCGGTCACGTCCAGCGGAATGACCGTCTTGGTAGTCGGCGAACGGAACACCGTGCGAGCGCTGGCCGGATCGCAGTAGATGTTGAATTCGGCGCACGCAGTGACGTTGCCGACGCACTTGGCGCTGCCGCCCATGATGACGACGCGGCCTACGAGCGAAAGCAGGTCCGGATCACGGGCCAGGGCCCGGGCCAGATTGGTCAGCGGCCCCAGGCACACGAGCGTCACCTCGCCGGGAGCGGCCCGAATCTCATCGCAGATCAGCTTCTCCGATGGATGCTGACGGGCGTGCTGCGAAACGGCCAGACCCGCATTGCCCAACCCATCGGCTCCGTGCAGGTGCCGCGCATCGACGTATGGCGCGTGGTCCGGCGCACTGGCCGCGCCAAATCGCGGGTAGCGGGGCGGATCGAGCTGCTCGACGATCGCCTGGACGTTGATCGTCGCCTGCTCGGGCGACACGTTGCCGGCGACCGCCGTGACGGCCACGACATCCAGCCGCGGGTCGAACAGGGCCATCGTCAGGGCGACCGCGTCGTCGATGCCCGGGTCGCAGTCGATGATCACCTTCCTCGGCATGTTTACCCCGAGTGCAGGAGCAAAATCGTTCGCAGGCTAACGATTCTAGGGCCACCTGATGGGTGCCACAAGGAGAGTACAATGGGCGTCATCGCCCCACCAACTTGCTGGATCAACGAAGTGATTGCCTCGCAACTCGGCCGACTTGCCGCCGGCCAGGACCTCACGCTGGAAGAGATGACCGACGTGATCGACCTAGTCATGTCGGGCGCGGTGCCTGCGGGACAGATCGCCGTGCTGCTGACCGCCCTGCACACCAAAGGGGAAACGGTCGACGAAATTGCCGGGGCCGCGCTGGCCATGCGCAAGCACATGACGCGGATTCGCTCGACGCATAGGGGCCTGGTTGATACTTGCGGCACCGGCGGCATCGGCAGCAACTTGTTCAATATCAGCACGACCGCGGCGATCGTGGCCGCGGCCGCTGGCGTGCCCGTCGCCAAGCACGGCAACCGGAGCATCACCAGCAAGAGTGGTTCGGCCGACGTGCTGGCGGCTCTGGGGGTCAACGTCGATGCCCCGCCGGCGACGGTCGAGCGGTGCCTGGCGGAGCTGGGAATCTGTTTTTGCTTCGCGCCGCAAATGCATCCGGCGATGAGGCACGTCGCGCCGGTCCGCAAGCAACTGGGCACGCCGACGATTTTCAATCTGCTGGGACCGCTCTGTAATCCGGCGGGCGCACAGTTCCAGCTCCTTGGCGTTGGCCGGCGCGAATTGCACGAGAAGATGGCCGCGGTCCTTGCCCGGCTGGGAACTGAGCATGCCCTTGTCGTGCACGGCTCCGACGGCCTCGGCGAGATATCGCTCGCAGCGCCGACGGAGGTAATTGAAGTTCGTCGCAGCGAAACTACAAGGTTCATGTGGCGGCCTGAAGATTTTGGCCTGCAATCGGCCAGCCATGAATCGATGCACGTGGCCGACGCCGCAGGCAGTGCGGCAATCGTCCGCCGCGTGCTCGACGGCGAGCAAGGGCCGCCGCGAGACATCGTCGTGCTCAACGCCGCCGCGGCCATCTGGACGGCAAGCGAACAGATGACGCCGCGCCAGTGCGCCGACAAGGCCGCCGCAGCGATCGACAGCGGCGACGCCAAAGAGCTGCTCGCTCGATGGGTAGAACTCACATCGTAGGCCTCACGCTCCGCGTGAGGAGATGGCCAATTGACCTTCACCTTGACTCTCGACGCCACGTGCAATGCAGCACGCAACTTCATCCGAAAAACAATTCCCAGAGATTCCCCTGCACTTGTTCGACCGCGAGGGAGAAACGCAGGTCGTCGAACGCCGCCTGCCACATTGGTCGCAGCCCGGAGCCATTTGCTTCATCACTTGGCGTGCAAACGACTCACTCCCGCGCGAAGTTCTCGACCGCTGGTTTGAACAGCGTGATCAGTGGTTGAATGCTCACGGAATTGACCCCTACCAGCCGGGATGGCACGATCGGCTCAAAAGAATTGGCGGGCGCGAAGCGCGAGACTTTCTCGATCAAATCTGGAACCGATGGCACGATGCTCTCGATGATTGCCATGGTGAGTGTGTCCTGCGGCGCGGCGATTTGAGCAGCGTCGTTGCCAAAAGCCTGCTGCACTTTGATGGCCAACGCTATCTCATGTTGGACTTCGTGGTCATGCCAAATCACGTGCACTTGCTGGCTGCTTTTGCCGACGAACGTGGGATGCTCGATCAATGCGAAGGCTGGAAACACTATACCGCAACGCAACTCAATCGCGAGCTTGGACGAAAGGGCAGATTCTGGCAACAAGACGGCTTCGATCACCTCGTGCGAAGCGAAGAGCAACTCGAGTATCTGCGACGCTACATTGCGGCGAATCCAAATCGGGCGCGCTTGCCGCCAGGCGAGTATCGGCTCTACAGCACTGCGCTGCGGTAACGACGGCAGACGGGGCGGCGGACAAATGCACCGAGGATAAACCGCCGTCAGTTGACAATCCCATCACGCGGAGCGTGATGCCTACGGTGGTGCGGCACGATCCAAATATTGCGGAACGTCACCGGGTTGCCGTGATCTTGAAGGTTGATGGGCAGCGGCTCAGGACCCTCTGGTTTGCCGCCCCCTGTTTTGGCCGTGATCTCGCGGTGCAGGTGAATGGGCACGCCGTTGTGCAGTGCCGTAATCCGGGCATTGGCGAGCTTGGTCTTGCCATCAGCCGCGAATACCGGCGGCGTGAACCAGATGTCGTAGGTCTGCCAGGCCAGCGGCGGCAGGCACATGTTCAGTGCCGGCCGCGTCTGCCGGTAAAGGCCGCCGCATTCGTTCTCGACCCCCTCCAGGCCAAACGAGTCGAGGATTTGCAATTCGTATCGCTGCTGGATATAGACGCCGCTGTTGCCGCGGGCCTGGCCGCGGGCGGCGGGCATGAAGGGGGTGCGGAATTCCAGGTGCAGGCGGAACGCTCCGACCGGCATCTTGGTCAGAACACCGGCTTGCAGCAGGCCGTCGGAGGTCAGCTTAGCGCCGCTTAGCTGGTCGGCGTTGCCACTGCCAAAAAGGACGACCGCGCCGGGCGGCGGGGCCAGGCCCATCGTTGGGCTGACCCGATCGATCTTGGATAGCCTGCCCGTCGCATCGAGCGAAATCGCGAAGCGATTGGCCACCAGAAAATTGCACTCCCGGCCGAGCAAGACCAGCGAGCCGTCCCTCACCCCGCCGCTCAGCTTGGTTTTGGTCTGCATATTCCAGCCGGCGCCGGGCAATCCGCCGCGATAGGCCACGGCGTCGAAATGGCCGTTGCCCAGGGCCACGACCTGCAAGCCTACGGGATCGCTCCCGCCCCAGGGGTTCTTGACCAGCCCTGCATACTCGCCCTGCAAGGCAAAATCAGCGTCGGCGTCGGCCACAGGAGTCGGCTGAGCGGCAGCCATCGCAGTCGCTCCAAAAAAAATAATCGCGGCCATCAGGCATCGAGTCATTGGAATGTTGCGCCGTCATTGTCACAGGTGGGGATTTCAATCAACAAAGCTCCCATTGCAATTGCTGCGCGCCAGGAGTGCAAGCACGCCGCCATCATGCCAGCAAATCTTTGCGGAAACTGGCAATGGCTTGCAGGGCCGGCTTGGGCTTGCCCTTGGGATCGCACAGGCCGGTGTGAGGCATTTCGTGCGGGACGTCGTCGCGCCAGTGGTTCCAGATCACGGCCTGCACCGATTGCTTGGCGACGAGCAGGGGCAAGAGCCAACCGACGTTCGCCAGTTGGGTGTGGGGCGTGACTCCTCCCGCAATCAGATTCTTGGCCACACGGGCCGCCTGCTGGGCCAGCGGGTCGGCGCCGCTCGCGCTGGGAAGCGAAACAAAAATCACGAGCGGAACGCCCAGTTGCGACCAACGGTCGATTTGCCGGCTGATTTCGAGGGCATCGCGCGGGAGCGTTCCGCCCGGCCAATAGCCGAGATTCATCTCCAGGCCAATGCCCGCCAGGCCCAGCTCGCCGCGAACCAGCGTGTCGGCAAAGTGCAGCGGCGTCAGCTCCTGATCCTTGCGAATGATGTATTCGCCCCAGGGCTGGTCGAAGCTCAGGATCATCGGCGTCTTGGCATCGAGCGAACGCACGCGATCGACCGCCTCGACCACGAGCCGCAGCCGCTGTTCCTCGGTGAAGTGGAACGCCCCCTCCTGATTCATGCGGGCGGCGACATGCCACAGCTGCACCTTGCCGCGGTAGCGCTTCACCAGGGCGTCGATGAACTGCACCGCAGAAAGCTGGACCTCTTCGAAGTCGTCGTCGAGAAACAGCCAATCCGGCAGCGCGTGGCGGTCGAACTGCATCAGCGGACCGAAGCAGAGCCGCAAGTTTTGATCGCGGCACCACTGCACTTGGGCATCGAGGTCGTCCCACAGGAATTTGCCCATCTTCGGCTCGAGATTGTGCCAGACGGGCGAAACCATGGCCGTATTGAACGTGGCCAGGAACTTGCCGCCAAAATCGGCATTGGGAGCCGCTTGCAATCGGGCGCCAAGCAGCGTGCTCAGGGGATGCTGTTGACTGCGACGGATGTCGAGCACCTGGCGGGCATAGTCGTGCGTGAGCATGTCGCTGGCATCGAGACCCAGGCGGATCGACTCGTCGGCCGGCTCACAGGCGGCGACCGGATTGGCCTGGCCCGTGGCCGCCCGTGCAAACGCCACCGTCGCCCGGTGGATCAGCGGGGCCAGAGTGTCCGGCAGCACCATGCCGGCGGCCTGCCACAGACCGACCTGGTTCCGCAGTCGATTGAGCGTCCCGCGCGCCAGCTCTACGGGCAGGTGATAGGCGACGGCGCGTTCCATCAGGCTGCCTGAGGTGAGCATCACGACGCCGCGGCCCGGCACATTCCAGGGGAAATAGAGATAGCCCGATTCGCGGGTTTCGCGCTGGATCGCCAGGTTGGATCCGGCCAAGGTCGTGACGCATTCCCAGGGAATCCCCTCCGGGCCGGCCAGGTAGGCTTGCTCGGCGGCGTCTGGAACCAGGCGCTCGGGCAACGGAATAACAAATCGCATTTGCCCCATGAACTGTTCGCCTGACGCCGCCTCAGATCTGGTCCCAAGGCGAAACCCGCCTGCGGCGGAGTCTAATCCAACCAGCACGGAGCGGCAACGGTCACCGTAGGCCTCACGCTCCGCGTGAGGTGCGTCTATCGCCAAACGAAGGCGATTGCACGTCCCATCACGCGGAGCCGACCCGCAGTGCGGGTGCCCGGGCCTCCGATGGGGCCGCACGTTGCGATATAACAGCACATGCTGAAGCTTACCACGGAGTTCGCGATGCCCGCCTTGCTGACCACCGACATTCCCGGCCTGCCCGTTCGGCGGGGAAAGGTCCGCGATGTGTACGATCTGGGCGACCGCTTGCTTCTGGTTGCCACCGATCGAATCAGCGCATTCGATTGGGTCATGCCAAACGGCATTCCCGACAAGGGGCGGGTGCTCACGCAGCTCAGCGCGTTCTGGTTCGAGCTGCTGGGTGCCACTGCTGGCTTGCCCAGCAGTGCCGTCAGCCCGCTGGGT
>JAKEHX010000527.1 GCA_022614795.1 Planctomycetaceae bacterium
ATTCGCCGGCTGCTATAGTAGGCATGTCCGGCGTTGGTTCCGAGGAATCGGAATTCCAATAGCGGCGACAAGTCGCCGCACTCCACAACCCGTCTGGACGCAAACTGTTTGCAGCCAAAGGCTTAGAAAATTTTCACTCTTCTCGCCGCACCTGTGCTTCGTGGAGCGACAGGCGACGATTCCCTTTTCGCGATAGATCCGCCGCGCCCCAAGCGTACGGGAGTTGCAAAACCTACGTTTGACTTCAGCTTTTTCCGCGGATTCGGAACTCTGGCGAGTTCCGCTACGGGATTCATTCACAACCTCTGAGTACTGAGAGCTTGAGAAAAAAATGGGAGGCACGGCGAGACTTCTTGTGTGAACAGATGTTTAATATATACGGACCTTGTGTGCGCACAGCGGGCGGGAACTCTGACGGAGGCTTCGTGTGCATAAAACTGCATAACTTGCATAACTTGCATATCGCCGTTGCGTCGTAAGTCGTTGATGGGATTGGACATATGGTCAGTTTTTGGCGGGCATCAAATTTTTGCGGACATGCATGGAGCTGGACCAGGGGTGGCCGGAGCCAGGAGGCAGAGCGTCAGGGTCGGGAGCCTCACCCCTACCCTCTCCCGTGCGGAGAGGGAGGGCTAATACGGCTCATATTATGAGTCGCCAGGCTGGTGAGCATTAATAAGCGCAAGGGGTTGGAGAGTCAGCAGTTACGGAGAGTCGGGGGCGATTTGAGGCGGAGAAAAAGTCGGCCGGTAATATGAGCCGGGGGCCTAATGCGGCGAGTACTCAGAGGGTGTGAATCTTTCGTAGCTGAAGTCGCCAGACTTCAGGTTTTTCCGCGGATTCGGAACTCTGGCGAGCTCCGCTACGGGATTCATTCACAACCTCTCAGTTCAGTACTGACCTCCGACCGCCTCGACCTCCCGGCCTCTCCCCTATCTGAAATCCGAAATCTGAAATCCTAAATACAATGTCCCCATGCCCGTCGAGATCCACACCCAGCCGAGCCTCTTGCTCCGCATTCGCCGGCCCGCGGATGCCGAAGCCTGGCGGCAGTTCGTCGATCTCTACGCGCCCCTCGTCTACGGCTTTCTGCGGAAGCAAGGCTTGCAGGACGCCGATGCGGCCGATGTCGCCCAGGATGTCCTCCGCACCGTCTCGCAGCAGATCGGCCAGCTCGAATACGATCGCTCGCGCGGCTCGTTTCGCGGTTGGTTGTTTACGATCGTCAATAGCCGGCTTATGGACTTTCGCCGCCGCGGGCAACGCGAACGGGCGCTGGTGGCTCACGCCGTGGCCGACGTCGCTCAGCATGAGCACGAGGAGACGGCATCGTCCGCCGAGTGGGACCTCGACTACCAGCGGCAGCTTTTCCACGCCGCGGCCGAACGCGTGCGCGGCGACTTCGGCCCGAGCGCCTGGCGAGCGTTCTGGCAGGCCGCGGTCGAGGGCCGCCCGGCCAAGGAAATTGCTGCCGATCTCGGCATGTCCCCCGCTGCCGTCTATCTCGCCAAGGCCCGCGTCATGAATCGCATTCGGGAAGAACTGGAAACACTCACGGGAGAATCGGCATGACCGGCGATGTCAACACAGCCGCGCCGCATCCCGACGAGTCGCAGCTCCGCGGCCTCCTTCAGGGCACGCTCGCCTCGGCCGACGAAGCCGCCGTGCTGGCCTTGCTCGAGCGCGAGCCGGCCTGGCAGGCGGCCCTCGACCGCCTGGTCGCGGACGAGACGACCTGGCGTGCCGCGGCCCAGTCGCTCAATCGCCCGCCGCTGGCCGCCGATCCGATGCTCCGCAGCGTACTGGCCTCTGCCTCCCTGTGGTCCGCTCGCTCCGCGAGCGGAAACTCTGAAGCAGCCACCACATCCGCCGGCGACACTTCCGCTCACGGAGTGAGCGGACCACGCATCGACGAGCCCGCCGACCTGCACTTCCTCACTCCCAGCGAAGATCCGGCTTACCTCGGCAAGCTTGGCCCGTATCTCGTGGAAGAGGTGCTCGGCCGCGGCGGTTTTGGGCTGGTGCTCAAGGCCCGCGATCCGAAGTTGGCCCGCATCGTGGCGATCAAGGTCCTCGCGCCGCACCTGGCCGCCAGCGCCACCGCCTGTCAGCGATTTCGCCGCGAGGCACTCTCAGCGGCGGCGGTCGCCCACGAACATGTCATTACGATCTTCGCCGTCGATGACCACCCGCTGCCGCACCTGGTGATGCAGTTCGTCGCCGGCCTGTCGCTTCAGGACAAGCTTGACCGCGAAGGGCCGCTGGGCGTGAAAGAGGCGCTGCGGATCGGCATGCAGACCGCCGCCGGCCTGGCCGCCGCCCACAAGCAAGGGCTTGTCCACCGCGACATCAAGCCGGCGAATATCCTGCTCGAAAACGGCATCGAGCGGGTCAAGCTGACCGATTTCGGCTTGGCCCGCGCGGCCGACGACGCCAGCCTCACCCGCTCGGGCACGATTGCCGGCACGCCGCAGTACATGTCCCCCGAGCAGGCCCGCGGCGAAACGGTCGATGCCCGCAGCGACCTCTTCAGCCTCGGCACCGTGCTCTATGCCATGCTCACGGGCCACTCGCCGTTCCGGGCCGATTCGACGCTCGCCGTATTGAAGCGCGTCTGCGACGATCCGCCCCGCCCGATCCGCGAGGTCAACCCCGACGTCCCTGACTGGCTGGCGGTGCTCATTACGCGCCTGCTGGCCAAGAACCCCGACGACCGGCCCGACTCAGCCGAGGAAATCGCCGACCAACTGGGCTATTACCTGTCGCAGCTCCAGCAGCCGGGCTCCGCTGCCGCCAGGCCACATGCCGCCGCCAGGCCACATTTCCCGCGGCCAGTTGTTACCAAACCCGTTGCCCCGCCGATCGCTCCGATCGCGGGCGACGCTGGCAAACGGATCGACCGCATCGCTTATGCGCACTTGTGCATGATCGCGCTTAACGTGATGGGAGTCATTGCGGCTGCGATGGCGCTGCTCGATACGTATCGCAGCCCCGGGCGAGATGCCCGGCAAATTGCCGTTTGGGCGGTGGTCATCGGCTGGGTCTTGGTGCTGAGCTTTCCCATTCCCCTTGCTACTGCCCTCCTCGTCCTCCGCCGCGCGTCCTACCGTGTGTTGATGGCCGGCACTCTGCTCACGCTGTTCACCGCAGGTCTGTTCAACGTTGCCTGTTGGCCGATCTCGATGGGCCTGATGATCTGGGCCCTCGTGCAGCTCCAGCGCGACGATGTGCGTGCCGCATTGGCCGGCGGCACGGGCAGCGGCGTGCTTGGCAGCCGTAGCTTGCCGCAACTAGCTCAATCGCCATTTCGCACTGGCACGGCCGCCGAGCTCGTTCCGCGCCAGGCCGAACCAGCCGCGGCCCTGAAAGGGCAGACCCCCGCAATTGTCG
>JAKEHX010000528.1 GCA_022614795.1 Planctomycetaceae bacterium
AGAGACATCGCTCCAGCGCGCAGACTAAGCGCCGGGGCAATGCCAGGCCGGTGAGGAACTTACTTGACGGTTCGGGCCTCACCGGCCGCTTTGTTTTCTGTAAGACGGATTTGCAATCCGTCTGGACGGTTTGGAAAACCGTCCTACTCGACGCTTCACGGAATCGTGACGACCTCCCCGCCGGCACGCGTCACCAAACGGGCGAAGTTGCGGATGTCGATGTTGGCAGTCAGGAAATGCACGGAGCCGTCGGCCAGCGCCGCGCTGGCCCCGCCGGGGTGAAAGCTATAGACCTCGCGGTTGTTCGTACAGTTGAGGGCACAAGACCCCGGCTGCGTGGCCCCGTCGTGAGACGAGCCTTGGCCCAAGGTCAAGGGCCCCCCAACCCAGGCCGCGCCCGAGACGTAGGTCCCCGAAACCGGCCGACGGGCATGCCACAATTGGGGCCGGCCGGCGTATTCGATGACCAGAAACGTTTGCGAAGCGCCGTCCGTGATCTCGGCGAAGCGCGTCAGGCGGTTCCTGGTTAGTATGCCCGCATAATTGTCGGCCCGGTCCACCAGACCCAGGTCCACCAAACGGGTGTCGATCTCCCGGACGGCCCCATAGTCGCCGCAGGCCCCCTTGCCGCCGTAGCTGAAATTCATCGGGTCTTCCACGGCAGTAGCCCAGCGGTCCGGCTCCGCCGACGGGCACTGTAGGACCTTCAACTGTGTGCTCGCCACGAGCTGGTTCTCCGGCCCTTGGGAACGCTTGTCCCAGCGGTAGATCCTGGCGAGCGGCTCCTGTTCGACGAACGGCAGGAGGAACGGGAAAAACGAGTGCCCACCCTGGATGATCTCCCCCTGGGGAACAGTGAACGGGGCATCGACTCGCCCCGGCGGAAACACGCCGTAGGTGTCGTGATGCTGGTGGCAGGCCAGGCCGATCTGCTTGAGGTGGTTGGCGCATTGCATCCGCCGGGCTGCCTCGCGGGCCGCTTGCACGGCGGGCAGGAGCAACGCGACGAGCACGCCGATGATGGCGATCGTCACCAGCACCTCGACCAGCGTGAAGCCGCTGCGGCGCTGTAGGACGGATTTCCAATTCGTCCTGCGGGAGTAGATGTGTATGCGGGACATACGATCAATCCTCCTCTGGACGAGTCGCCTGCTGATTTCCCCGTATCCCTGTCTCGGGAGCTGGTGCCTTTGCCGCCGGAGGCGCCTGCCAGATCTTTACGCTCCCGTCCAAGCTGGCCGAGGCGATCCACTCGTCGCCGGGGCTGGAGGCTGCGGGGCTGAAGGCTACGGCTTGGACCCAGCTCGTGTGGCCGCGCAGAACGTGAGTTTCTGTGCCGGGCCCATCCCAGACTTTGACGGTGCCGT
Source organism: Planctomycetaceae bacterium (assembly GCA_022614795.1). Lineage (GTDB taxonomy): Bacteria > Planctomycetota > Planctomycetia > Pirellulales > Pirellulaceae > CAYLLN01. The sequence goes on from JAKEHX010000528.1 coordinate 1,368, forward strand.
CAGTACTGCCCCAGGCCAGTCGGCGGTCAGGTCCAAACGCCACGCACAGGACCGCGCCGGCGGGATCGGACAGATCGTGCTCCAGCTTCCACGTCGCGCAGTCCCAGACCTTGATGGTCCGGTCCCAGCTTGCCGAGGCCAGCAGCTTCCCATCGCGGCTGAATGCCACATTGGCACACCGCGCCGCGTGGGGGGGTTCGAGGACAGGCAGCGCCTTGCCAGTCGTCCAGTCCCAGACGCGGACGGTGCTGTCGGCGCTGCACGCGGCGAGGTGATGGCCGTCGGGACTGAATGCCACGCCCCAGAGCACCCAGGTATTGCCTTCGAGGGACTGAACTACTTTGCCCGTCGTCGCATCCCAAACGCGCACCGTGAAGTCGTAGCCTGCCGAGGCGGCGTGCCGCCCGTCCGGGCTGAACGCCACGCAAAGGGCCGCATCGCCGTTGTGACCAGCAAAGTTGCCAATCTCCTTGGCGCTCGCGACATCCCACACCCTGATGAGCCGATCGTGTCTCGAACACACCGCCAGGCGTGTGCCATCGGGGTTGAATGCCAGCCTCAGCGTAATTGGAGACGGGGTTCCCTTTAGCGCGGCGAGTCTGTTGCCGCTCCGGAAATCCCATAACCGGACGGTCCCGTCCGCGCCGGCGGAAGCAAGTCTGTGCCCATCGGGATGGAACGCCACGTCAGTAACAGCGCCCTGGTGGCCGCGGAGCGTCCTGTATTCCGGGCCCAGCTCTCCCTCCACCGGACTGGCGTCCCAGATCCGGACGGTCTTGTCGAGACTTCCCGAGGCGATCTGGTGGCCGTCGGGGCTGAAGGCCAGGCAGAAAACGTTGTCAATGTGGCCGCGCAGCGTGAGGGCCGGCTCCCCGGTTACGGCATCCCAGAGCTTGACGGTCTGATCCAGGCCCGTTGACGCGAGGCGGCGGCCGTCGGGGCTATAGTCCACGGCTCGGAGGCCGCCGACATGGCCGCGCATGCTGAGGCTCTCTTTCCCGGTGTGGGCATCCCAAACCTTGACCTCCTCGTCGGGATGCACGTGGAGATTGCCGGCGACGGAGGCCAGGCGGCGGCCGTCGGGGCTGAACGCCACGCCCGTGAAGCCTTTTTGGGGGTCACGCCAGGTGAGCTGCTCCCGGCCGGTTTGCGCGTCCCACAATCTCATCACTTCCGGACTGACGACAGCGAGGCGGCGGCCGTCGGGGCTGAACCGCACGCAGTTTGGCCGGTCCGAAAAGTCGCTCAAGGAGAGCAACGCTTGGCGCGTGTTCAGGTCCCAGACCTTCACTTCCCCTTTCTCATCCGCCGACCTCCCGCCCGCGGAGGCGAGGCGCTGACCGTCCGGGCTGAAGGCGACACTCCAAACCCGGGTGCGGCTGCTGTGCTCTAGCTCGAAGAGGGGCGCGGGGGCCTCGCGCTGAAGGACCGTCTGCACATCCCAAACTTTGACCTTCCCATCCCAGGCTCCCGAGGCGAGATATTTACCGTCGGGGCTGAACATGACGCAGGTGGCGTTGTTGTCGTGAGCCTGCCATTTGCGGAGTTCCACACCGGTCTTGGCCCGCCAGATTCTGACAGTCCCGTCCAACGTGGCCGTGGCCAGATACTGGCCGTCAGGAGGGCTGAACGCGACGCTATAGACGGGGCTCTCATGGCGCAGGGGGGGAAGGGTGCCGTACGGCAGCCGCTTGAGGTAGCGCCATTCCCAGCCGCGCAAGTCCTCGGGGCAGTCGTCGAGCAGTTGTTCCATCCGACTGAGGTTGTTGACCCCCCACTCCCGCTCCGCCAGAGCGATCCGCTCGACGTACGCGCCGCGTCGTTCGCTCTCCAGGGCCTGGTGCAGGTCCTGGTTGGCCCGCCAGATGAGCCCGCCACTGCCCGCCGCCATCAGCACTACCGCCAAGGCAACCACTGCCGCGGTCAGTAACCCTCGCTTGTGCCGCCTCGCAAACTTGCGGAAGCGATACCAGGCTGACGGCGGACACGCCTCGACTGGTTCATCCTTTAAGTAACGCTGTACATCCATCGCCAAGCTGTTCGCCGTCTCGTAACGGCGGTTGCGGTCTTTGTCCAGGCACTTCATCACGATCCAGTCGAGCTCGCCGCGGACTAGCTTCGTCAGCTTCTCCGGTTCAGTGCCGCGGAAGGCGGCGACCGAAGCCAGGGTGGTAGTCGCCACGCTCCGACTACCGATTTGCTCACGCGGAGTTTGGCGGCCGTTTTGCAGAGCTGGCGCGGTATCCAGTTCCGAGAGCCGCGTGCTCGGCTTGGGGGGCTCCTCTTCACGGATGATGCGGAGGATTTCGTCGAAGCCCGCCTTTTTGAACCGCTCGCCGTCGAAGGGAGTGGTCCCGGTCAACAGCTCGTAGAGCAGCACGCCCAGCGAGAAGATGTCGCTGCGGGTATCGATGTCCAGCCCGCTTTGGCCCGCTTGCTCGGGCGACATATACAGCGGCGTCCCCACGAGCTGAGCGAAGCCCGTGAACAGCGTCTTGTCGGTCAATTGCTGGCCCAGCGCCTTGGCCACGCCGAAGTCGATCACTTTCACGACCGGCGTCGTATCGTGCATGACGACGAGGATGTTGGATGGCTTGAGGTCGCGATGGATGATCCCTTTCTGATGCGCGTGCTGCACCGCCTGGCAGACCGGGAGGAACAACTCCAGCCGCTGCCGCGGCGCGAGCTGGTTCTGATCGCAGAATTCGGTAATCGGGACGCCGCGGACCAGCTCCATCACGAAGTAGGGCCGTCCCGAGGGCGTGGCGCCGCCGTCGAACACGCGGGCGATGTTCGCATGATCCATGAGCGCAAGCGCCTGCCGCTCCGCCTCGAAACGGGCGACGACTTGCCGCGTGTCCATGCCCGGCTTGAGGATTTTGAGCGCCACCTTGCGGCGGACCGGCGCGGCCTGTTCCGCCATGAAGACGATGCCGAAGCCCCCTTCGCCGATCTGCTCGAGCAGCCTGTAGGGGCCGATCTGCATCCCAGCGCGCTCCTGGGTCTGTTGGATGGTCGGACCGGAAGTCACCGAGACGGCCGAAGGGGGCGATTCCAAAAAGCTGCCGGCGTCAATCTGGGCAGCCAACATCCGCTCTAACCGGCGGCGGAGGCTTTCATCGCCGGCACAGGCTTCGTTCACGAAAGCCGCACGCTCGCCCGGGGCCTTTTCCAAAGCGGCGAAGAAAATCGATTCCAGGGGGGTGGGTTCGCTCATGGGATGCTCGCTAATAATCAGTGCGACAAGCGACCGGCAAACCCCTCACGGGAAATCCCAGGCTCAGGGATCAGGGATCGGCGGCTGTTCGGCCAGTTCGGAATAGAGCCAGGCTTTGGAAAACATCCAGTAGCGTTCGGCGGTGGCCAGCGAAATCCCGAGGGCTTCGGCCGCCTGAGGCATGGTCAGCCCGGCGAAAAAGCGGAGCTTGACCAATTCCGCTTTGACCGGCTCCGTAAGGGCCAGTTTCGCGAGGCCCTCGTCCAGAGCGAGGATGTCCAAGGACGGCGGTTCTTGGACCATGCAGGCGGAATCCAGATCCACCCGTAGGCATTGAGCGCCCCGTTTCAGCCGTCCCCGGTGACGGGCCTGATCGACGAGGATCCGCCTCATCGCTTCCGCGGCTGCCCCGAAGAAATGGCCCCGGCTGTTCCAACTTCGTTCCTGATCACCGGCCACCAGACGAAGATAGGCCTCATGCACCAAGGCCGTCGCCTGGAGCGTCTGCCCCGGCTTCTCATGGGCCAGCTTCGCGGCCGCAAGCTTCCGCAACTCATCGTAGACCAGCGGCAAGAGTCGCTCCGCGGCTGCTGGATCGCCCGATTCGATTTGCGACAGGATTCGGGTGACGTCGGACATGGTCCAATTGTGATCGAGCCAGCGCCGGCCCGCAATCAACGCTCAGGCCCGTATCCGTTCCAGCCTAGCGCGCGTCGGGCACAGCGACGTCACATCGACCGATGCGCCTTGCAAATTCGAAAACTGTGCTTCCGATCTTTTACATTACGGTCAGACGACCACGAACCACGGCGAAGCAGGTTCAGCCCTCGCCGAGCAGCCGTCTCAATACACGTCGCGCAGATAACGATTGTCCTTCGCGAGCCTGGCGACGTAGGCCTTGGCTTGGGCGGGCGCAAGACAGCCGTGGTCGCGCGCGATTTCAACAAGGGCCGCTTCGACGTCCGGAGCCATGCGCTTGGCGTCGCCGCAGACGTAGAAAGACGCCCCCGCTTCGAGCCAGGACCAGAATTCGGCCCCGTTTTCGAGCATGCGGTGCTGGACATAGAGCTTTTGCCTCGTGTCGCGCGAGAATGCCACATCCAGCCGGTTGAGCAGGCCCCCTTCGGCCCATTGATCGAGCTGCTCGCGGTAGAGGAAGTCGAGATGGATGTATTGGTTGCCGAAGAGCAACCAGTTGCGCCCCTTGGCACCGGTCGCTTCGCGCTCTTGCAGGAAAGCGATGAACGGTGCGATGCCCGTGCCCGGGCCGACCATGATGATGGGAGTGTTCGAGTCGGCTGGCAGGCGAAACCGCGGCGAATGGTGGACGAAGATGCGGACCGGATCGCCGCTATTGCTGCGGACGCCAAGAAAATGCGACGCCACGCCGTTGCGCCAGCGGCCAGCCGATTCGAACCGCACGACGCCGACCGTCAGGTGCACCTGCCCCGGATGCCGCTTGAGCGAGGACGAAATCGAGTAGAGCCGCGGCTGCAGGCGGGGTAGCGCGGCTACAAGCTCGGCCAGCGCGGGACGGGCCGAAGGGAAACGCTCGAGCATTTCGCACAGATCGACGCCGGCCAGCGGCCCGCCATCAGCCGCGGCCAGCTCGCAAAGCCGGGAAGCTTCGGCCGGCTCCTGGGCCGAGGCCGCAAGCAATTCGAGCAATTCCGTCGGACAGCGGCTGAGGGCCACGTCCGTCGCGAGTGCTTCGCGGAGCGGCTTGGTGGGCCTGCCGGCTGTTGACAGCGGTTCGTCCCCCGTGGCATTCAGCTGCTGGATCACGCCGCGGACAAGGTCAGGACAATTGACGGGGCACACGCCCAATGCATCGCCCGGCTCATAGGTCAGCTCCGAATCCAAGAGGTCGATCGAGACGTGCCGCGTGTCCTTGGGTGCGTCTTGATGCGTCAGCCGCGTGACGCTGGCAATGCGGGCTGTGAAGGGATTGTCGCGGGTATACTTCTCGACAGCCGCGTGGCCATTGAGCGAGCCGTTCAGCTTGCCGTTCGACTGTACTCCTTGGCTGCTGGCTGCTGGCTCCTGGCTCCTGGCCCCTGGTCCCGCAATCGCCAAGAGCCGCTTCAATGTCTTGGCCGTCTCGCTGCCGCCGGGTGAACATCGCGTCAAATCTTTCTCTTCACCGGCGGCGATTGCGGCGGAATAAGACTGGCAAACATATCCGCAGGCGCCGCAATCGAGTTGAGCCATCGCCGCCATGAGTCGGCTGGCGAGCGGTTTCCCCTCGGCGAGTTGGAGGCGCTCGTTGAGGGGGAGGGCCGGGTCGTGCCAAGGATGGTCGTCTTGAGGTGGAGCAGAATTCGATCCTCTGGCGGCCATCTCAGGCCCCAAATTGCCGACTGGCACTGCTGGGCAAGCCAGCAGTGGCACCCGCTCGGTGCCTGGCAGGCTGGAAACCTGCCCCACTCCGAGCATGCCGGCAAAAAAGCCGTTGAGCCAGGCGCGCTGCTCGCTGGAGAAAGGGGCCGTGTCGGGGATGAGAGGGAGGGACATCAGGATTTCAGATTGCAGATTGCAGATTGAGATTGCGGATTGCGGATTGCGCGGGATCAGGCCGCAGCGGCGACGGCCGATTGAAATAAACTGAGTAATTCTTCCGTCGAGTGCCGCCGCGTAAACTCGCGAAAGCTCTCTTCGTCGTCACGGCGATGGGCAAGGTAGGCCAGCAGCATCTGCTCGATCCGGCGCGGCACTTCGTCCGCTGCGACGCTTTGGTAGATTTCGCGGCCGATCGCCCGATTGTCACCGTAGCCGCCGCCGAGAAAGACGTGATAGGCCTCGATCTGCTCGTCCTCCTGCGATACTTTCGTGGCCAAAAGCCCGATATCGCCGATGTAGTGCTGGGCGCACGAATGGTGGCAGCCGGTGAGGTGGATATTGAGCGGCACGTCGAGCGTCAGGCGGCTATCGAGGTAATCGGCGATGCGCAGGGCATCCGATTTCGTGTTGGACGCGGCATATTTGCAGCCGGCGTTGCCCGTGCAAGCGACGAGCCCGGCGCGAATGTTTGTGGCCGACCAGTGCAGCCCCAGCTTCTCGATCTGGTGCTTGACGGTTTCTATCTCAGTAGCGTCGATATCGGAGATCAGCAGATTCTGCCAGACGGTCAGGCGGATCGTTCCACTGCCGTAACGATCGGCGATGCGAGCCAGGCCGCGCATCTGCTCGCAGTTGAGGCGGCCGACCGGAAGGACGACGCCGACGTAGGACTTGCCAGGCTGCAATTGCCAATGCACGCCGATATGAGCCAGCGGCTCGACCGGCCCGTGGGCCACGCACTTTTCGAGAGGAAACCGCCGCAATGGGAACGGCAGGTGTTCTTGCACTTTGGCGACGTATTCATCCAGCCCAAAGCGGTCCAAAACGTATTTGAGCCGGGCCTTCGTACGGTCGGTCCGGTCGCCATGCTCCAGAAACACCCGCACGACGGCGGCCGCGACAGGCACGCATTGGTCGGGCTTGAGCAATAGGCCGCAATCGCGGGCAAAGTCCTTGTGGCCGGTGATGCCGCCGAGCTCCATGCGAAAATAGACACCGGCGGGAACGTCATGTCCGTCGTCCACCCGCACGGCCATAAAGCCGATGTCATTGGTGTCGGCCAGTGCGGCGATCGTGCCACCGCCGTCGAAGGCAATATTGAATTTTCGCGGCAGGCCATACATCTCGCGGTGATTGAGGATGTAATGGTGCATCTCGCGGGCCAGTTCGTGCGTGTCGATCAGCTCCTGGGCATCGATGCCAGAGGTGGGTGAGGCGGTGATGTTGCGGATGTTGTCGGCCCCGGCGCCGCGGTTGACGATGCCCAGGTCAATCAAGGCCGTAATGACGTCGAGGCTGTGCTGTGGCTGGATTTCGCGGATCTGAAGGTTGGCCCGCGTGGTCACGTCGGCGTATCCGCCCCCCCATTTGTCGGCGATATCGGCCACGCCACGAAACTGATGCGAGTTCGTGATTCCCCCCGCGAACCGCAGCCGGCACATGAACGCGTTTTGCGCTGGGGCGACGTAAAACAGCCCGTGAAATTTGTAGAGAAAAACGTCGGTCCCTTTGGGAAACTTGCCGGCCGCGGCATTGGCCCGCATTTCGTCCCACATCTCAAACGGGTTCTTGTCGCGTTTGGCTTGCTCCTCGCTAGTGAGCTTCTTCCCTTCGGCAACGAAGCGGTCCTGCATGGCCCGGTGGATATCTTCAGCCCGTGCCGGGTGGTCACCCGTAGTCGTCGCACTCCGTGTGCCGCCCGCAGACGATGGCACAACGAGTGTGCCTGCTACGGAAGCAAACGTTGGCAATCCGCGGGCCATGCGCGCCGCTTCGGCCCCGGCGACGAATCCCTGCAAGTATTGCTGTTGCTCGGGCGTGAAGGGACCCGCATTTTGTGAGCTAGTGCTCATCGGGCAAGCTCCGGTCGCTGAGGCGGATAGAGGCGGACCGCACAGTCCTTGTATGACGGCTGCCGCGAATGCGGATCGAAATGCGGCAGCGTCAGCCGGTTGGTCAGGTCGTAATGCATGGGAATGAAGACGTGCCCCGGCCGAACTCCGCGGCTGATGACCGCCTTTACCCAGATGCTCCCGCGGCGTGATTGGACAACGACCAACTGGCCGGCCTTGACCTTTAGCCGAATGGCATCGTCGGGATGTAGCTCAACGTAGGGCTCTTTTGGATAGAGCTTGCGGAGCACTGCCGACTGGCGTGTGCGCGTTTGCGTGTGCCACTGCGAGACGCTGCCGCGGCCCGTCAGCAAGATGAACGGATACCGCTCGTCGGGCGGCTCGGGCATGGGCGTGGGAGCGTCGAACAGGAATTTCGCTCGGCCGTCGGCATGGTAGAAGCGGCCGTCTTCGAAGAGGCGGCGCTCTGAAGTAGCAGGCACACTCCGTGTGCCGTTATCTGGCGACGGCACACGGAGTGTGCCTCCTACTTGTTCCGGATACGGCCATTGAATGCCGCCGCTCTGGTCGAGATGCCGATAGTCGGCGATGCCCGTGAAATCGCATGGCCGGCCCGCCGAGAGCCGCTTCATGAGCTGAAAGACCGCTTCGGGGCTGGTCCACTGGGCGAACATCTCTCCGCAGCCCCAGGCATCGGCAATGAGCCGGAAGATGGCAAAGTCGGCCAGCGCCTTGCCGGGAGCCCGCGTGACCTTTTTCACCAGGCCGATGCGGCGTTCGGAGTTGACGAGCGTGCCGTCTTTTTCGCCCCAACCTGCCGCCGGCAGGATCAGATGGGCGTGCTGAGCCGTTTCGGTCGTGCGGTACATGTCCTGCACGACCAGGAAGTCGAGTTTTTTGAGAAGCGACTGAGTCTGGTGCTGATCGATCCACGAATGGGCCGTGTTGGTGGCGATGACCCACAGGCCGCGGATCTGCCCCTCGCGTACGCGGTCGAGAATCTGGTCGTAGCAGAGGCTGTTGGCCGTGGGGATTCGCGACTGGTCGATGCCGAGGATTTCGGCCACTTCGCGGCGATGGTCGGTACTGGTGAACTCGCGGCCGCCTAGCAAGCTCGACGTATTGCTATAGAGCCGCGAGCCCATGGCGTTGCACTGGCCGGTGATGGAATTCGGCCCTGTGCCTGGCCGACCGATGTTGCCGGTAATCAAGGCGAGGTTAATCAGGCTCTGGGCGGTGCGGACCCCCTGATAACTCTGGTTCACTCCCATCGTCCACCACAGCGAGACGCGTTTGCCCAGGTGAATGGTTTCGGCCAACCACTCAATCTCGGATGCGGTAAGGCTGGTCTCGGAGACAACGCGGGCGAGCGGAAACGCGGCTAAAAAGTCGCAAAACGCCTCAAAGCCGCTGGTCGAGCGCTCGATGAATTCCCGATCGATCCAGCCGCGATCGATGAGCAGCTTCGCCAGGCCGTAGAACAGTGTCTGATCGGATTTCGGCGCCAGGGCCAGGTGCCGGGTCGCGGCCATTGCCGTTTCGGTGCGGCGGGGGTCAATGACGACGATCGTCGGCCGGTGCGGATTGCGGAGCACTCGCTCCCACATGATCGGGTGGCCGACGCACAGGTTCGAGCCGACGAAGATGAGCACATCCGACTCGGCGAAATCGGCGTAGGTGTAGGGCGGAGCGTCAAAGCCGAACGATTGCTTGTACGCGGCGACCGACGTGGCCATGCACTGGCGGGTGTTGCTGTCGCCGTGCCGCCAACCCATGCCAAACTTCGCCACGGCGCCCAGAAGCATCATTTCTTCCGTCGGAATTTGCCCCGTGCTGAGAAAGGCAACCGACTCCGGGCCATGCTCGGCGATGATCGCTTTGAAACGCTCACAAAACGTGGTGAGCGCCGTTTCCCAACTGACAGGCGCCAGCGGCGGACTGTCATCCCCGTGACGGCCCTCGCGCAACAGCGGGTGCGTGGCGCGCTCCGGTGAATTGAGCACGGCGAGCGCTTCCCAGCCTTTCGGACAAGCCATGCCGAGGTTGACGGGATAGTCCCCATCGGGCGACAGATTAATCGCGGCCCCGTCTTTCA
>JAKEHX010000529.1 GCA_022614795.1 Planctomycetaceae bacterium
CAAACCGGCCCTTGCTGGAACTTCGCCACGTTGGATTGGTTGTGGCGGGAATAGTGCTGGCCGGCATTGTCGCGTTATCGCCGCCGGTGACGCGGCGCGTGATTTTCAATTCGGCGTGGCTCGCGCTGGGTTCAACGGCAATCGCACTGCCGGTCGGAACGCTGCTCGCGGTTCTCTTGGCGCGGCTGGAATTGCCCGGCCGCCGCCTGGCCATTGCCTGCCTAGGCTTGCTCTTATTCCTGCCGCTGTTTGTGCAAGTTTCGGGGTGGGACGCGGCAATTGGCAAGGTGGGCTGGTACACGCTGGCCTATGGCACCGGCGATCGGTCGCTCTTGACCGGCATGCCCGCGGCGATTTTTTTGCACGGCGTCGCGGCCATTCCGTGGGTGGCGCTGATCGTGGGCGTGGGTCTGGCATCGGTCGATGGCCGGCAAGAAGAAGCGGCCATACTCGAAGCGTCGCCGCTGGCCGTTTTGCTGGGAATCACGCTCCCTCAGGTCCGCGGGTTCATCGTCGCGGCCGGATTGTGGGTCGCGGTGGCAACGGCCGGCGAGATGACCGTGACGAACATTTATTTGATCGATCCGGCGGAAATGACCTACACCGAGCAGTTCTATATGAATTACTCGACGGCTGTGGATGCCAAAGTAGCGGTGCTGGCCGTGCTGCCGGGCCTGACGGCGCTGGTCGTCCTCATCGCGGCGGCCCTGTGGATTCTGGCCCTCATCACCAGCGAGCGGGTCCTCGGCGGCCGGATTGAGCGCGTTATTTTCCTGGCGGGTCGCGGCGCATTGCCGCTGGCGACAGTGCTTTGGGCGATCGTTCTCACGCTGATTGGCGTGCCGCTGGCGAGCCTGATCACCAAAGCGGGATTCGTGGTGGAGCAGCAAGGCAGCGAGCGAGTGCGCTCCTGGTCGGCTGGCAAGGCCTGGGAGGTTGTGCGTACAGCTCCCACGCAATTTCAGGAGGAATTCCTGTGGACGCTGGCGATTGCGGCCTGGGCGGCGCTTGTGTCTTTGGCGATCGCTTTCGTGCTGGCCGTGCCTGCTCGGCGGGGCGGTTGGCGGGCGATTCCAGTTTTGGCAGCGGCCGTGCTCGCGATGGCGACGCCGGGGCCACTGGTGGGCGTGCTCGTCATTCGCCTCTTGAATCAACCCTGGTCGCCGGCGCTCATTTATCTCTACGACAGGACGGCCCTGGCGCCCATTGCCGCCCAGGCAATTCACGCATTGCCGGTGGCCATCGTGCTGGTCTGGCACTCGCTGGCGACGCTGAGCGACGACGAATTGGCAGCGGCCGCGCTCGACGGCGCGGGTCCGGTCCGCTGGCTATGGCTGATCGCTTTGCCGCAGCGCTGGCCGGCGCTGGCGGGTGCGTGGCTGGCCGCGTTTGCCATTGCGGCGGGGGACCTGGCCTGGTCGCACCTGGTAATGCCGCCGGGTATGGGGACCGTGCAGCAGCGCGTGTTTGGCCTCATTCACTATGGGGCGGACGAGCAGGTCGCCGGCATTTGCCTGGTGGTGGTCGGGGCGTATGCCGTGCTGGCGATGGCGATTGTTGGACTCGTTCAGTTCAACGCGGGAGCGCGGCCGGAACAGAAGGAAACAAAGGCCACAAAGGTCTGAGAACTGACGGGTCTTGCACGTTTCCCTCTTTGTTGCCTTTGTTTGCTTCTGTTCGCCAGCGTGAGTCCCGTTTACGGGACTTTGCCCCAGAGGCCCGCCGTTCACGGCGGTTATCTGGCTGGTCTCGCCAGAGAAAGGGCCATGAATGGCCCTCAGGATCACCTTCGCGGGGTTATAATCGAGCTATCGCCAGCCCGCTGAGTTGACTATGCATCGTGCTTCGCTTGTCATTTTCTTAACGCTTGCCCTCTCTGCCAAGCAGGCGCATGCTCTGGATTTCGTCACCAGAACCAACGGCGGCAAGACCGTTGAACTGGCCGGCAGGATCGAAGTCGAAGCTGAAGACGGAGGTGTTTTGCTGCTGACCCGCGACGGCACGCTGTGGCCGCTTCCCAAGGAGGAAATCGCCGGCCGCCGCAAAGACGAAGCTCCCTTTGAGCCGCTCGACCGCGAGCAGCTTGCGAAACAGGTCGTCAGCGAGCTGCCAGCGGGCTTCAAGGTCCATTCCACAAAGCACTATCTGATCTGCTACAACACCACGGACGCTTATGCACAATGGGTCGGGGCCCTCTACGAAAGGCTCTTCACGGCGTTCTACAACTACTGGGAGCAGCGGGGGATGCAGCTGCACGAGCCGCAATTCCCGCTCGTGGCCCTGGTGTTCGACACCCGCGAATCGTTCGCCCTGTTTGCCCGCGGCGAGGTGGGCGAGGCCGCAGGGTCGATGATCGGCTATTACAGCTTGCGGACGAACCGGATGGTGTCGTACGACCTGACCGGGGCCGCGGGGGTCCCGGCCGCCCGGATTATCGCGATCCTCTCGCAACCGGGAGCCGAGCGGACCGTGGCGACGATCGTCCACGAGGCGACGCATCAACTGGCATTCAACAGCGGCTTGCAGGTGCGTTATGCCGATCTGCCGTTTTGGGTCAGCGAAGGGATCGCGATCTATTTCGAATCGCCCGACCTTACCAGCGCGAAGGGATGGCGTGGAATCGGACGGGTCAACGCCGTGAACCTGACCAACTTTCGCAAGCTGGCCGCCAATAAGCCGCCGGATCTGACGACGCTCTTGACCGACGACAAGCGCTTCCGCGACGGGGCCACATCGGCCGAGGCTTACGCCCAGTCGTGGGCCCTGACGTATTTTCTCATCCGCACGCGCGGCGAGGCGTTTGCCAAATACCTGCAAGCGCTCGGCCAGTATCCGCCGCTGGGCGAGGTGACGGCTGACGAGCGGATTGCCGAATTCAAGCGGGCGTTTGGAGATGACCTGCCCGGGCTGGAAGTCGAGTTTCTCCGCTATATGCGCCGCGTTCAGTAGTCCCACACTCCGTGTGGGACATGTCAAGTCGCCCGCGCTGAGCGGCGCTCATTCGACGAGACTGGCCCACACGGAGTGTGGGCCTACATTTGCTAGCACGATCCGCATTGACCGCTGCTGGCGCTGGCCGCTATAACCCGCATCCCCCTGCGGCAACGGAAATTGTTTTCAGGAATCGCGCCGGTGATGGATCGTCGGCCCATACTCCGCATCGCGCTCGTACTGAGCGCCGCGCTTTTTGCCGGGCCCATGCTCGCGGGACCGCTCCGGGCCCAGCCGCGCTGGCCCGACGAGCGGCAGGCGGGGCCGTTTCTTTGCCACGCCGATTTTGGGCTCGACGAGCAGCAGCCGCTCTTGGCGGAGCTGGCCGATTTGCAGCAGGACCTGACGAAGGTGCTCGGCGCTGCCCAGCCGCGGGAGTCGGTGCACCTGTTCCTGTTTCAGGCCAAGCCGACGTATCAGGCCTACATACAGCAATATTTCCCCAAAGTGCCTTATCGCCGGGCTCTGTTTATCAAGGCCCGCGGCCCGGGGATGGTGTTTGCCTATCGGGGCGACGATTTCCAGATCGACGTCCGCCACGAGAGCACGCACGCCCTCCTGCACGCCTGGCTCAAGAGCGTGCCGCTCTGGCTCGACGAGGGGCTGGCCGAGTATTTCGAAGTGCCGCACGACCAGCGGGCCGGCCGCCATCCGCACCTGGCGGCGACGCGGGCTCTGATCCGTTCGGGCGAGCTGCCGCGGCTGGAGGCCCTGGAGGAACTCGACGCGATCAGCGACATGGGGCGCGACGAATATCGCGACGCTTGGGCCTGGGTGCATTTTGCCCTACATGGCCCGCCCGAAGCCACGGACGAGCTGACGCGGCATCTGGCCGACCTGGCCGCGGGCACAGACCCGGGCCCCTTTAGCACCCGCCTCCGCCGCCGTTTGCCGGATTTAAACCGGCGCGTGGTGGAGCATTTTCGTTGAATTGAAGCCCCGACCAGTGGTCGGGGTGGTATCGGCCACGCCGGGCGCGCAAGTCGTAACGTTCGCTGGCGATTCATCCTAACCACTGGTCACCCTTACCACTGGTCAGGGCTTTTTGAGGCGATACAGCACATGCCGCCGCAGCGAGTGGCCTTCAGGCAGCGCCGGATGGTCGAAGTCGTCGGCGGGATTGTGCGTCATGCCGATTTTCTCCATCACCCGCCGCGAGCGGACGTTGGCCGGGACGGTAAACGAGACGATCTCGTCGGCGCCGAGGTGCAGGAAGGCGAAGTCCAAGACCGCCCGGGCCCCTTCCGTTGCGTAACCGCGGTTCCAGGTTTCCGCCGCCAGTCGCCAGCCGATCTCGATGCACGGCGTGAAATGGGCCTCGAAGCGAGGGATGGCCAGGCCGATGAATCCCGCGAAGTGCGTGACGCCTGGAATCTCGACGGCCCACAGGCCATAGCCATGTTGCTGGAAGTGGGCTTCGATCCGGTTGGCGACAGCATCGCTTTCCTCGCGCGACAGGGCTTTGGGAAAAAACTCCATGACCCGCGGATCGGCATTGAGCCTGGCGAACGCCGCGCGGTCGTCGGATCGCCACCAGCGGAGGAGAAGGCGGGAGGTGCGGAGCTCGCAAGGAATCGACATCAAGTCAATTGAAGCACATTTACGTGACGGAAAAGTCCCGGCGGGGAGGAATTCGAGAAAACTTTGTGCGAAGGGCGGCCGGCAAGTGGCCGTGCGGCTGGGCGGTTAGGGCAAGCGGCGTCGCCGTAAGTCGCTTGGTGAGAGGCGCATCTTAGCGCGGCTGGAGGCGCGGCAGAAGGAATCGCGGCAGTCGGCTGCGGTCGAGAGTGGATAGAGGCGAGCCGAGCGATAGAAGTCAGGCAACATGAAAGTACTGAGAGGTTGTGAATCTTTCGTAGCTGAAGTCGCCAGACTTCAGGTTTTTCTGCGGATTCGGAACTCTGGCGAGTTCCGCTACGGGATTCATTCA
>JAKEHX010000530.1 GCA_022614795.1 Planctomycetaceae bacterium
ACCGTCACCTGCCGCCATTGCCACCGGGCCAGCGCGGCCAATCGCCGCTTCTGCGGCGGGTGTGGACAGTCGCTCTGGGAAATCTGCCCGCAATGCAAGGCCGAGAGTGCCGCCGACGAGCGGTACTGCGGCTCGTGCGGGACCGACATCCTGGGAGAGCTGAGCGATCAAAGCCGGCAATTCCAGGGCAAGCTCGACGAGGCTCAGGAGCTTTTGAAGACCCACCGGTTCGACGCGGCCATCTCCTGTCTGCGGGGCGTGGCTGCCGTCTCCGATCCGCGGTTCGACCGATGGGCCCAACAGGCGCTTTCAGCCATTGCCGACGTCGAGCGCGAGCGCGACACCCAAAACCAGGCCGCGCTGGAGATTTTCTCCCGCGCCCGGCAGCATTTCATGCTCCACGCCTACGAGGCGACGACTGCCGAGCTCGAGAAAATCCCCCAGCCGCTCCGCTCGGCCGATGCCACGACCCTGCTTCACCAGGCGACTTCCGCGCGGCGGGAGCTCCTCGAGTTGAGTGCTGAAATTCGCTCGGCACTTGAAGAGAAGCGCACGGCCGACTTGCTGCCCAAGATCGAGCGGCTGCTGGTGCTCAAGCCGAATCATCAGCAGGCCAGACAAATTGCCGAGCAGCTGCGCGACTCGCGGGTCAAGCAGGCCAAGCGCTACCTTCTGGCCCACAAATACCGCGAGAGCCTCGACGAGCTGGCGCAGGTCCCCACGTTCGTTCGCAACCCGGAATTCGAGACCATCCACGACACGGCCTCCGAGCTATTGGCCCTGCTCGATGCCGTGCGAAATGCCGCCCTCGCCGATCGGCCGACGCTGGGCCTGGCCGACCGGCTCGTGAAGCTCGCCCCGAACAATCCCGAAGCCGCCGCGGCCCGCGCTGCCGTGGCCGAGCGGGCCGCCACGCGGCCTCCCGATCGGCGGCTGGGCGCTGCCAGCCTGGTCCCGCCTCCCCACCGCACGTTTATGGGCCCGCCGGTCGATTGGCTGGCCTTTTCCACGCGCCTGCCGGGCGGCGATGAAAAGGCCGCCGCCACGCTGCGGGAACATCCGGGCCAGTTCTTCGTAGCGATCGGTCTGGCTCTTCAGGGACTGGGACTGGCCGCGGTGCCCATCGATCTGGCCCCCGCCGAAACGAGCACGCTGGCCCAGATGTTTCCCACGCTTGCCCGCCGAACGACGAGCGCCGCCTGGGGCCTGGACCTCTCGGATTTCGCGCTCAAGGCGGTCAAGCTGGCCAAGGATCCCAAGGACGGGCTACTGAAGGTCGCGGCAGCCGAGTACATCTTGCACTCGATGCCGCTGACCAGTCCCGAAGCCGAGCAGGCGCGGCCGGAAATCTTCGACCAGACGCTGCGAGACTTCCTGTCGCGGACCGGCGAATTGAAGGGGACGAAGGTCTGCGCCAATCTCTCCAGCCAGCGCGTCCTCGGCCGGTTCTTCGAGCTGCCGCCGCTGCCCGCCAAAAAGGTTCCTGATGCAATCGCCTACGAAGCGAAGCACCAGCTCCCGGTCGCACTCGACGAGCTGTGCTGGGCCAGTCACACGCTCGATCCCGTCGACAGCAAATCAGCCGACGGGCAGCCGCGGCAGATCATGGTCTGTGCGGCCCGGGCGGCTCACGTCGAGGATCGGCTGACGGCGCTTAAGTCCGCCGGCATTGCCGTCGATCACTTGCAGAGCGACTGCCTGGCCCTGCACAACGCCATCGTGCACGAGCTGTGGAGCGGTGCGGGCGCCACCTCTGGCTCTTCCAGCAGCGTGGGTGCCACTTCTGGCTCATCCGGCAATGCGGGTGCCACTGCTGGCTCGTCCAGCAGTGCAGCCGGCGCCGGCCCCTCGGCCGTTTGCCTCATGGACATCGGCACGCAGTGCACGAGCATCGTCGTCAGCTCGCGGACGAATGTCTGGTTTCGAACCTTTGGCCAGGGAGGCGCCAACTTGACGGGCGCCCTCGTCAAGCAGCTGGGCGTCACCTACCAGCAAGCGGAGCAAATCGTGCGCGATCCCGCGCGGGCCCGCCGCTATTGGCAGATGTCCGACGTGTTGCGGCCGCTCTTGATCCAGCTAGCGGGTGAGTTGGAACGCTCGCTGACCAACTACGAGAAGGTCCCTTCCAGCCGGTCGGTCGAACGGATCTACGGCGTGGGAGGCGGCTTTCAGGTCCACGGCCTGCTCCGGCACTTGCGCTTCGGCCGGTAAGCCTAAGAAATCTCGGCCTGGATGGGGGCCCGCTCGGCAGCCTGAAAATTGCAGGTCTTGTGCGACCCGTCGCAGAACGGCTTGTGCTGCGATGTTCCACAGCGGCACAGGGCCACTGCGGGCTTGTCGGGGGCCACCGTGAACTTGTTCCCAGTAGCATCGACAATCGTGACGGGCCCTTCCACGAGCAGCGGCCCGTTGTCGCGGACTTTGATCGTCACGGCGGACATGGCGGAAATCCTTTGAAGTTAGTTGATCGAGTGTGGTCGCGGTCGCCTTGATGATGGCATCATCGCCCCGGTGCGGCCGTTTGACAATGTCGGGCATGCACTTCGTGGCAGTGGGCACGAAGCGGCATTAGAATGGAATTCCCCGCCTCGACGTCCCTTAGCCTGCCTCTCCGATGATTCTCGACACGCTCCTACGAATGCGTCAACGACTGTTCGCCTTGCTGACCTTTGCGGCTTGTTGCGCCGCGGCTCCGGGTCTGGCTGCCGAAGACAAAGTTGATTTCCAGCGGCAGATTCGCCCGCTCCTGGCCGACAGGTGTTTTGCCTGCCACGGTCGCGACGCCGATCATCGCGAAGCTGCCCTGCGGCTTGATGTGCGTGAGGCAGCGCTAAAGGGGGGAGAAAGCGGGCAGCCGGCAATCGCGCCGGGCAAGCCTGATGGCAGCGAGCTGGTCCGCCGCATCTTCTCGTCCGATGAAAGCGAGCGGATGCCGCCGCCTGAATCGAAAAAATCGTTGAGCGCGAGCGAGAAGGACCTGCTTCGCCGCTGGATCGCTGAAGGAGCCGAGTACCAGGCCCACTGGGCGTTCACAGCCCCCGTTCGCCCAGCTGTTCCCCAAGTAGTAGGCACACTCCGTGTGCCGTTGTCCGCTGACGGCACACGGAGTGTGCCTCCAACTGACTGGCCGCGCAACGACATCGACCGCTTCATCCTCGCTCGGCTCGAAAAGGAAGGACTCGCCCCCTCGCCCGAAGCCGACGCCGTCACTCTCCTTCGCCGCCTGACGCTCGATCTGACCGGCCTGCCGCCCGAGGTGAAAGACCTGGACGAGCTTCTGTCGGTCGCTCCGTCTCTCCGTCCCTCCGTCGCTCCGTCCTTGACCGACGGAGAGACGGAGGGACGGAGGGACAGAGAGAAGGCATATCAGACCGCGATTGAGCGCCTCCTCGCCTCGCCCCACTACGGCGAACGCTGGGGCCGCATTTGGCTCGACGGGGCACGCTACGCCGATTCCGACGGCTACGAAAAGGACAAGCCGCGGTTTGTCTGGGCCTATCGCGACTGGGTCGTCGATGCTCTCAACCGCGACCTGCCCTATAACCAGTTCGTCATCGAGCAGATCGCCGGCGACCTTTTGCCCAATGCCACGCAGGACCAGATCGTGGCCACTGGCTTTCTCCGCAACTCGATGATCAACGAAGAAGGAGGGGTCGATCCCGAGCAGTTCCGCATGGAGGCGATGTTCGACCGGATGGATGCCATCGGCAAGAGCATCCTGGCCCTCACGATCCAGTGCTGCCAGTGCCACAACCACAAGTACGACCCGCTGCCGCAGGAAGACTACTACCGGCTGTTCGCCTTTCTCAACGACACGCACGAGGCCAACGTCGCTGTCTATCCACCCGATCAGCTCATGCGGCGGGCGGGGATTCTGCGGCAGATTGGCGAAATCGAAGCGGACCTCAAGCACCGCTTGCCCGATTGGGCCGAGCGGATGGCCGCCTGGGAAGCAACGGTTAAGGACGACCAGCCCCAGTGGCAAATCGTCAGCCCCGCGCCCGACGTGAGCGGCGGGCAGAAGCACTACGTCCTGGCCGACGGCTCGATCCTCGCGCAAGGCTACGCCCCGACCAAGCATACGACCGAGTTTGAAGTCGAAACGAAGCTGGAAAACATCACGGCCGTGCGATTGGAGCTATTGAACGACCCGAATCTGCCGCTGGGCGGGCCGGGCCGGTCGATCAAGGGCACCAGCGCCTTGACCGAATTCCGCCTCGAAGCCGGGCCGGCCGATGGCTCGGGCAAAATGAGCGAAGTCAAGCGCATCCTGGCGAGTGCGGACGTCAATCCGCCCGAAAAGCCGCTGGACGCCATCTTCGACGACAAGAGCAAAAAACGCCGCATCACTGGACCGATCGCTTACGCCCTGGATCGCAATGACGAAACCGCGTGGACCACCGACTTCGGTCCCGGCCGCAGCAACGTCCCGCGAAAGGCCGTCTTCACCTTCGAAAAACCGCTTGCATTCGCCGGCGGTGCGAAGCTCAAGTTCCGCCTGACGCAGAACCACGGCGGCTGGAACAGCGACGATAACCAGAACTACAACCTGGGCCGCTTCCGTTTTGCCGTCACGTCGGGCGAGAGAGCCACAGCCGATCCATTGCCGGCCGCCGTCCGCAAGGCGTTCGAAACGCCGGCCGACGGTCGTTCACCTGCCCAGTCCGCCACGATCTTCAGCTATTGGCGCACGACCGTCCCCGAGTGGAAGGATGCCAACGACAAGATCGAGGAGCTGTGGAGACAGCATCCAGCAGGGACTTCGCAATACACGCTCGCCGGCCGCGAGGATCATCGGCAGTCGTTCGTGCTGGCCCGCGGCGACTTCCTGAAACCGACGAAACCCGTTCAACCGGGCACGCCCGGTGTCTTGCATCCGCTCGTCGTCGAGAGTCCGGCTGAGCGCGGTGCGAGCACCGCGGCGAAATCAGAGGACTCCGCAAGCACCGCGGCGAAATCTGTTCCCACGCGATTGGACCTCGCCCGCTGGCTCGTCGATGAGCGCTCGCCGACGGCTGCCCGGGCGATTGTCAACCGCGTCTGGCAGACCTATTTCGGCACCGGCCTGGTGAGCACGAGCGAAGATTTTGGCCTCCAGGGCGAGCCGCCGTCGCATCCGGAACTGCTCGATTGGCTGGCCGTTGAATTCATGCAGCCCAGTGACGGCTCGCCTGGCTGGAGCCTGAAGAAGCTGCACGCACTGATTGTCTCGTCGGCCACGTACCGCCAGTCGTCGAAAGTCACGCCGGAGCTATTGGCTCGCGACCCCGACAACCGCTTACTTGCCCGCGGCCCGCGGCTGCGCATGGAGGGCGAGGCCGTCCGCGACATCGCCTTGGCAGCCAGCGGTCTCTTGAATCCCAAGCTCGCCGGCCCGCCCGTCTATCCGCCCGCCCCGGAGTTTCTCTTCGTTCCGCCTGCCAGCTACGGACCCAAGGTCTGGAAGGAAGAGAAGGGCCCCGACCGTTATCGCCGGGCGATCTACACCTTCCGCTTCCGCAGCGTGCCGTATCCGGTGCTCCAGGCATTCGACGTCCCCAACGGCGAATTCGCCTGCGTCCGCCGCGTCCGCAGCAATACGCCCCTTCAGGCCCTGGCCGCGCTCAACGAGCCGCTGTTTCTCGAATGCGCCCGGGCACTGGCGCTCAAGGCGCTTCAAGACGGCGGCCAGACCGATGCCGCCCGGCTCGCCTACGCCTTCCGCCGCTCGACCGGCCGTGTCCCCGATGAGCAGGAATCTGCCGCCCTGCTCTCACTCCTGACCAAACAAACCGAGCGCTTCAGCCAGCCGGATGCCAAACCCTGGGACCTCGCCGCCAGCGACCCAGCGAATCCACCCGCATTGCCCGACGGCATCACCCCCGCCCAGGCCGCAGCGTGGACCGCCGTGAGCCGGGTTATACTCAATTTGGATGAGACGATCACGAAGGAGTGAGGCCATGGCCGAGAGCATGATCTTTGAAATCATCGAGGACGACACCGTGGGACGCTTCACAACCAGTGTTCGGGTGGAGAATCTCAGGGATTTGTGGGATGCAGAGCGGGGCGAGCTGCCTGACGAGAAAGTGAGACGGATCGAAATCAAGGAAACGCTGGTGGATACAGGCTCCACGTTGTTTTCGTTGCCTACCCGCTACATCAAGCAACTGGGACTTAACAAATCGCGTGATCGAACGGTGACGACAACCAACGGCATTCGCACGGCCCCGATTTACGACGCGGTGAGACTTACCATCATGGATCGCGTCTGTACCGTTGAAGTCATGGAAGTGCCTGACAATGTCCCGGCCTTGGTTGGACAAATCCCGCTGGAAGTCCTGGATCTCGTCGTCAACCCGCTTGCGGGGACACTCACCGGCAATCCGGCCCATGGCGGAGAACACGTTTTGGAGCTGCTCTGAATCAATGCACTGCCAAACCCATCTTTACCGCGGCATTCATCCCACGGCGCTGGCCCGGCGCTGGTTCCTTAAGAACTGCGCTGTGGGCCTGGGGGCAGCGGCGCTCGCAGAGTTGGTCGGAACGAAATCGGCAGTGGCTGCCCCGGCTGCGATCGATCCGCTGGCCCCCAAGCCGTCGCACTTTCCCGGCAAGGCCAAGAATGTCATCTATCTCTTCATGGCCGGCGCGCCCAGCCACTTGGAACTCTTTGACAACAAGCCGGAGCTGGCCAAGTGGGACGGCAAGCTGCCGCCGGCTGAGCTTTTGAAGGGCTACCGGGCCGCGTTCATCAACCCCAACAGCAAGCTGCTGGGACCGAAGTTTACGTTTGCGAAACACGGCCAATCTGGGGCCGAGTTGTCTGAGCTGCTGCCCCACCTGGCGACGGTCGTGGACGAAATCGCCATCGTCAAATCGATGACCACCGACGCCTTCAACCACGCCCCGGCCCAGATCCTGATGAACACAGGCAACCAGCAGTTCGGCCGGCCGAGCATGGGGTCGTGGGTCACCTATGGCCTGGGAAGCGAAACGCAGGACCTTCCCGCGTTCGTCGTCTTCAGCTCCGGCAGCAAAGGGCCCAGCGGCGGCAACTCCAACTGGGGCAGCGGCTTTCTGCCCACCGTTTATCAAGGCGTGCAGTTCCGCGGCGGCAGCGAGCCCGTGCTGTTTCTCGACAACCCCCGCGGCATCGACCACCAGCTTCAGGCCGATTCGCTCGATGCCATCCGCACGCTCAACCGGCATCGCCTGGCGCTGGTGGGCGATCCGGAAATCGCCACCCGCACGGCCGCCTACGAGATGGCCTTCCGCATGCAGACCAGCGCCCCGGACCTGATGGACATCTCGCAGGAACCGAAGGAAGTGCGCCAGGCCTACGGCGCCGAGCCGGGCAAATCGACGTTTGCCAACAACTGTCTGCTCGCCCGGCGGCTCGTCGAGCGGGGCGTCCGCTACGTGCAGCTGTTCCACGAAGCCTGGGACCAGCACGGCAACCTCGTGGCCGACCTGAAGAAGAACTGCAAGAACACCGACCAGGCCAGCGCCGCGCTCATCAAGGACCTGAAGTCACGCGGCCTCTTGGACCAGACGCTGGTAATTTGGGGGGGCGAGTTCGGCCGCACGCCGATGGTCCAGGGAGGCAACGACGGCCGCGACCACCATCCCAACGCCTTCACCTACTGGCTGGCGGGCGGCGGCATCAAGCCGGGCATCACGCTCGGCGAGAGCGACGAGTTCGGCTTCAACGCGACCAAGGACCGGGTGCACGTCCGCGATCTGCACGCGACCGTGCTGCACTGCCTGGGCCTGGACCACCGGCGGCTGTCGTTCAAATTCCAGGGGCTCGACGCCCGGCTGACCGGCGTCGAACCGGCCCGGGTGGTCAAGGAAATTCTGGCCTGAGCTGGCCAATTTGATCGGCGGGCGATGTTCGACGCAACTCTTTGACACTGCAAGAGTTGCGTCAATCCGGACAAAATGTCCGCGCGCGGGAATACCGGGCAATTATCCTGGGTCTATATCCCTGCATGGCTGTCGCTGCGCCGTTTTGCGCATGCGCGACCGTTGTCGCCGTGCGATAAGAATCCCCCTGTTTCACGAGGAGTAGAGAGATGAAGAAGTTGGCTGTTCTGGTTGCAATTTTGACCCTGGGTCTGGTGGGCTGCTCGAACGATGCGGTCCAGACCGACATTCAGAAGGCGAACGAATCGGCTGCCGAGGCCGCGAAGGCCGGCGCGGAAGCCGCTCAAGCCGGCGCCGAAGCGGCAAAGGCCGCGACCGAAGCCGCGGTTGAAGCCTCGAAGGAAGCTACCGAACAGATCAAGGACGCCGCCGCAGGGGCCGCTGACGCCGCCAAGGGCGCCGCCGATGCTGCCGCCGACGCTGCCAAGGCAGCCACCGAAGCTCCCAAGCCGTAACTTGTCCGAACGCGGCAGTTTTCGATTCCGATCAACGATCGACTCTCAAAGCGCCGACGGCCTCTCGCCGCCGGCGCTTATTTTTTTGAAAGGGCCATCTTGGCCGGAGGAAGCAACAGGAAAATGGGGGACAGGAAAATGAGGAGCAGAAGGAGGAACACTGATCAACGCTGATCAACACTAACAGGGTCCAAATTGGGTCCTCTAGATTAG
>JAKEHX010000531.1 GCA_022614795.1 Planctomycetaceae bacterium
ATTGGTTGGCTACCGGAACCAACTGATGCTTGACGGGATTCTGATGGACGTAGTTCAGTCGCGCCAAGTACGACTTCTCATACGTGAGCTGCTTGTCCCAGTAATTATGCCAGACCTGACGACCTGTGGCGCCGTCAAGCCGATTGACCTCGCGGGCTGTATTCGCATGCAGGTCAGTCAAGAACTCCTTGAGCCGCGCAGGCGACGATAACGTATGGCCCACGAAGTGATAGTGATTCGAAAACACAGCCCACGCTTCCAGCCGCCAGTCATACTTCTGAGCTAGCGACAACAGATTGTGCTCCAGGAGCGACAGGCGGTCGGGATCTCGAAAGATATGGGACTTGGCGTGCGTACTGTACGTGCCGTTCTGAGTGAGGCGATGAAGCGGAGCGTGCGGCCAATCCTTCCCTGCGCCGGCGGATGCTTGTGGAAGAGGTGAATGAGGGCCGACCTTTCCGACGCGGCGTAGTGCGGCGGCGAGTTCGCCAAGCTGCTCCGTTGGCAAGCGGCAAATCGCTTCGATAATCTCCAGGCGGAGTAAATTGGGATCCATGTTGGCGTGCGGCGACTTGTCGCCGCTTTGGGATAGATTTGGAGTGCGGCGACTCGTCGCCGCTTTGGGATAGATTTGGAGTGCGGCGACTCGTCGCCGCTTTGGGATAAGGATAATAAGGATAGGCAAGTTCGTTTGTCGTCGTTTTCCGAAAGTTCCTAAAGCGGGGACAAGTCACCGCACTCCAAAGCACTACCACAGCGTGTATCCCCCATCGATCACCAGCGACGCGCCCGTCATGTAGGCCGAGGCGTCGCTGGCCAGATAAACGGCCAGCGGGCCCAGCTCCTCCGGCTCGCCGTAGCGGCCCATGGGGATTTGCGCAAGGAACGTCTCAATCACCTCGGGATGAATCTGCTTCCACCGCTGATTGGCCTCGGTCATGAAGCCGCCGGGGAGGATCGCGTTGACGGTGATGCCGTGCGGCGCCCAGTCGGCTGCGGTGGCGCGCGTGAATTGGACGACGGCGGCTTTGCACGTTTCGTAATGGCGGCCGGCGATCTTGCGGCCCGCGACCAGGGCGTTGATCGAGGCGATGTTGATGATCCGACCACCACGGCCGCCCGATTCCTTATTCCGCGCCACCATCGCCCCGCCGATCAGCTTCGTGCAGACGAACACGCTCGTCAGGTTCAGATCCACCAGCTGCTGCCACATCTCCAGCGGCATTTCGTCCGTCTCGACGTTCTGCCGCCGGCCGCCGACGTTGTTGATCAGGATGTCGATCGGTCCATACTCGCGCAAGGCCTGCTCGCACGCCGCTTCGCACTCCTGGGGCTGGCTGACGTCGGCCGCGATCGTCCAGGCCTGCCGGCCCAGCGCGCGGATTTCGCCCGCCGTCTTCTCCAAGCTCGCCGCATCGCGGCCGACAAGCACCACATCTGCCCCCGCGTCGCCGCAGGCCAAGGCCATCGCCCGTCCCAGCCCGCGGCTGCCGCCCGTGATGAAGAGCCGTTTGCCGGTCAGTTTGAAGCGATCGAGAATCGGCATGGGAAATGTCCAATTACCAAGCACCAATGACCAATAACCGACTTCGCCTTCCGAGCCTCCATCCCCTAGCCCCCAGCCCTAGCCCCTTCGCCGCCCCACTCCTTGAGCCAGGCTTCCAGCATCACCAGCGCCCACAATCGAGCCGAATGATCAAAGTACCTTTGCTCGTGCTCGTCCACCAGCTTCTTCACCGCCTCGGGCCGAAAAAACTGGCGGCAGCGGGCCGATTCGCCCAACAGCGTATCCCGCGTCAGCTCGCGCAGCTCGCTGCGGAACCAATAATCGAGCGGAACGCCGAAGCCCATCTTCGGCCGCGTAAACACTTCCCGCGGCAGCAGGTGGCCAAAAGCCTGGCGCAGAATCCACTTCCCCTTGCCGCGGCGATACTTGAGCCGGCTCGGCAAACTCGCGGCGAATTCCACGACCCGATAGTCGAGCAGCGGCGCTCGGCATTCCAGGCCGTGCGCCATCGACGCGATATCGACCTTCGTCATCAGGTCGCAGGGCAGATACGTCACCAGATCGGCCAGCGACGCCGTGGCGACCGCGTCGCGCCCCTGGCAGCGCCGCCAGGCGGCCCGCAAGAATGTCGCCGGATCGCTCGTCAGCTTGCCGAGAAATTCGTCGTGATAGAGTTCGGCCCGCCGCGACTCGTTGAAGATCGAAATCCAGTCGAGGTAGCGGCGCTCGGGGGTCAATAGGAGCGCCTCGCTGAACCGCTTGGCCTGGCGAACGAGCGACTTCTGCCGCCCCGACGACGGCACGAGTTGCCAGGCCCGGGCCGCGGCCAGCGATTTGATCGGCGGCAGGCGGTCGAACAGGCCCGCCATCGCCACCGCCTTGTAGCGCGGGTAGCCGGCAAACAGCTCATCGCCGCCGTCGCCGGCGAGCGAAACGGTCACATGCTGGCGGGTCAGCTCCGACAGATACCAGGTCGGAATGGCCGAGCTATCCGCGAATGGCTCGTCGTAATGCCACGCGAGCTTCGGCAGAATCGCCACGGCGTCGGGCGTGACCTGCATCGTCGTATGGTGCGTTTGCAGGTGATTGGCGACCCGCTCGGCGTAGCCCGATTCGTCATATTCCTTCACCGGAAAGCCGATCGTGAAGGTCTTGATCGGCTCGGCCGAGAGCTTCTGCATCAGGGCCACGACGATGGACGAATCGATGCCGCCGGAAAGAAACGCCCCCAGCGGCACATCGCTCCGCAGGCGAATTCGCACCGCGTCTTCCAAGAGCCGCCGCAGCTCATCGATCGCTTGCGGGGCCGTCATCCGCCGCTCGACCGTGAAATCCGGATTCCAATACGGCTTGACCTGGAGCTTGTCGTCCTGCCAGACCGCCCAGTGCCCCGGCGGCAGCTTGCGAAAGCCGCGGAAGATCGTGTTCGGATGCGGGATGTACTGATAGGTCAGGTACTCGTCGATGGCCGACGGATCGACCTCACGCGGCAAGCCCGGCACGGCGAGCAGGCTCTTCAGCTCGCTGGCAAACAGCAGCCGCCCCGGATCGTGGCGATACACCAGCGGCTTTTTGCCGAGGCGGTCGCGACCGAGCACCAACCGCCGGCGACGCGCGTCCCACAGAGCCACGGCGAACATGCCGTTCAAGTGGGCGAAACAGTTCGGCCCTTCGTCCTCGTAAAGGTGGACGATCGTCTCGGTGTCGCTGTCGGTATGGAACTTGTGGCCCGAACCCTCCAGGCGGCGGCGGAGAAAGTCGTAGTTGTAAATCTCGCCGTTGAAGACGATCTGCACCGAGCCGTCCTCGTTGGTCATCGGCTGCTGGCCGGTCGCCAGGTCGATGATCGACAGCCGCCGGTGCCCAAGGGCGACGCCGGGCATCGCCTCGTATGGCGGACGAAGCTGAAATTCGTGCTGATATTCCCCCTTGGCATCCGGCCCGCGATGGAGGAGGGCCTCCGTCATTTTGCGAAGGAGCGCAGCGTCGATCGCGAGCTTCGGGTCGGTCCAGATCGCGCCGGTGATGCCGCACATGGGGGAGGAGTGAGTGGTCGGTGGTGAGTCGTGAGTGGTGAGTGGTACGGAAACTCGGCTGCACCCTGTAGGGAACGCCCTCCGTGGCGCTGCGGGACCGCGGGAAGTATCGTCACGTAACACGCGCCAGGCAAGCATTGCGGTTACCTGAGGCCATCGCTAGAATAAAGACATCTTGTCTGAATCGTTGAAGTTGCGCGGAGGCTGCCATGTTTTCCCGACGGTTCCTGCTCGCCTCGCTGATCGCGTTTTCGTTTGCCAATTCGCTCCCAGCCGATGACACCGCGCCGGCCGACCAGAGCCAGGCCGACCGCCGGGCCGCTGGGGTTCTTCGCGAAAACATGGTCCGCCGGATCGACGAGATCATCAACGCCCGCCTGGCGGCCGAAGGGGTCCAGCCGGCAGCCCGCTCGAGCGATGCCGAGTTTCTCCGCCGCGTGAGCCTCGACCTGACCGGGGCGATTCCCCGCGTGGCCGACGTGCGGGTGTTCCTCGCCGACGAGCGGCCCGACAAGCGGGCCCGCATGATCGACCGCCTGCTCAATTCGCCGGCCCACGCCACGCACCTGGCCAATACCTTCCGCCACTTCATGCTCCCCGGCGGCATGGACCTCGAGCAGATCAACAACGTCGTCGGCGTGCAGAATTGGCTGCGGCAGCGGTTTGTCGAAAACGTGCGGTACGACAACCTGGTGTCGGAACTCCTGGTTGCGACCGCCGGCGACGACGCCGGGCCGGCCCTCTATTACACGTCGCTCGAGCTGGCCCCCGAAAAGCTCGCTGGCAGCACGGCCCGCATCTTCCTCGGCCTCCAGATCGAATGCGCCGAGTGCCACGACCACCCGTTCGACCACTGGAAGCAGACCGACTTCTGGGGCTATGCCGCGTTCTTCGCCCGTCTCCGCCGCCCCGAAATGAATCAGCCGGGGATGCAAATGGCCCTCGTCGATATCGACCAAGGCGAGGTGCAGCATCCCAAGACGGGCGAGGTCGTCCTGCCGCAATACCCGTCCGGAAGCTCGCCCGCCAAGGACGAGCTGGGCACCCGCCGCCAGCAGCTCGCCATCTGGATGGCCTCGCGCGACAACCCCTATCTGCCGCGGGCCGCCGTCAATCGCGGTTGGTCGATCCTCTTCGGCCGCGGCATCGTCGAGCCGGTCGATGACCTGGGGCCGCAGAACCCGCCGAGCCACCCCGAGCTGATGGACGAGCTGACGCGGTATTTCACCAGGAGCGGCTTCGATCTGCGCGAGCTATTTCGGACGCTCGCCAACACCGAGGCCTACCAGCGAACCAGCGAGTGGACCGGCCCCAAGCAGCCGCCGGCTGAGCTGTATGCCTGCATGGCGGTCAAGACGCTCTCGGCCGAGCAGCTTTACGACAGCGTCAACCGCGTGCTCAACCGCCGCGGCCAAGGGATGATGCCCGGCGTCAACGTGCAAAGCTCGCTGCTCGACCCGCAGCGGCAGGTATTCATCGGCAAGATGCAGGTGGCCGGCCGATCGCCGCTCGAATATCAGGCCGGCGTGCTTCAGGCCCTCACGCTGCTGAACGGCTCAGACCTGGCCGAGGCGACCGACCCGCAAAAGAGCCCGCTGCTGGGCGCCCTCGAAGCGCCGTTCCTGGACGCCGACCAGCAGCTGCAAACGCTCTTTCTGGCCACATTCTCGCGTCCGCCGACCGACGAAGAGCTGGCGGTCTGCAAGAATCAGCTCGCC
>JAKEHX010000532.1 GCA_022614795.1 Planctomycetaceae bacterium
ATGGATCGCCTCCACGAGCGTGACCGAACTCCATGACGGGACAACACCTTGCGTCGACTCGGGATAACCCCCCGAACATTCAACTACTGAATTTGCAATGACCAATTTGCAATCGGCAACAATGACCAATCAAAACTCGTCGAGCACCCTTTGATTGCAAATTGGTCATTGCAAATTGCAAATTGAAAAATGTCGTGAGTGACAAATTCACTTGATTCTCTTCCGTCCGCCGATATATAAGTAAGCGTGCATGGGTTGGCTTGCCAACCTCCCGCCTGATTCGCCACGACATTCCATCCCACCTCGGTCGCGGTGCCTTGATGTCCGATCCGCTGAGTTCTGGTCCCCTGAGCCTGCGCCGCACCTGCCGGCAATTTCAACAGCAAACGCGCCTGGGCCGTCGCGGCTTTGTGCATGCCGGCGTGCTCGGGGCCGCGGGGCTGTCGCTGTCGCAAGTGCTCCGCGCGGACGACACAGGCTCGGCAGGAGCCTCGCCCTCCCGATTGGCCGGCGGCTGGGCAGTCTCGCCGTCCCGATCGGCCCAGAAGCAAGCCAACAACGTTATCCTGCTCTGGATGCGCGGGGGCCCCAGCCACATCGACATGTGGGACCCCAAGCCCGACGCCCCAGCCGAATTCCGCGGCGAATTCGGCACCATGGACACCTGCGTGCCGGGGATTCAACTGACCGACATGCTCCCCAAGTGTGCGGGCGTCATGGACCGCTGGTCGATCGTTCGCAGCCTCACACATAGCGACGCCGGCCACTCGACCGGCGACCAGATCTGCTTCACCGGCTATGGCCCCGGCCGCAATCCCGACGAAAACGTCCATCCCAGTTGCGGCTCGATCGCCAGCGAGCAACTCGGCCGGCTGAATCCCGATCTGCCCGCGTATGTGATGATTCCGCGGATGGTTCCCGGCACCGGATCGGCCTACTTGGGCGTTTCGCACAAGCCGTTCGAAACTGGCAGCGATCCGGCCAATCCCGGGCCTTTCAAGGTGCAGAACTTCCAGCTTGCTGACGGCTTGTCAGTCGATCGGCTCGGCTCGCGGCAGGCGCTATTGTCTGATTTGGACAAGCTGCGGGCGGCGGTCGATGCCAGCGGTAAGATGGACGGGATGGACCAGTTCGGCCAGCGGGCCTGGCAAATGCTCAGCTCGCCCGCGGCTGTGAAGGCGTTTGATCTCGACGCGGAGCCGCAGGCACTTCGCGAGCGCTACGGCTTTGCCCCGGCGTTCGACCCTGGCGCGGCCAACCGCTGCGGCGCCCCGGCCTGGAGCCAGCGGATTCTGCTCGCCCGGCGGCTCGTTGAAGCGGGCGTGCGCCTGGTGACGGTCGATCTCCGCTGGTGGGATACGCACGTCCTGGGTTTCGATTCGCTTCGCCGCGGGTTCCTGCCGCGGTTCGACCAGGCCTATTCGGCCTTGATCAGCGACCTGGCCGAGCGCGGCCTCCTGGAGCGGACGCTGGTCGTCGCGTGGGGCGAATTCGGCCGCACGCCGCGCGTGAACAATGACGCCGGCCGCGACCATTATCCCAACGTGTTCAGCGCGGCCCTCGCTGGCGGCAAGGTCAAAGGGGGCCGCGTCGTCGGTTCGTCCGACAGCAAAGGCGCGTTTCCCAAGGACAACCCCAAGCCGCCGCAGGATGTCCTGGCGACAATCTACGACCACCTCGGCATCGATCCGAAGCGGCACTACCTCAATGAATCCGGGCGGCCCATTCAGGCCCTCCCCTTCGGCGAGCCGATCCGGGAGCTGTTCTAATCTCGTAGCGGAAGTCGCCAGACTTCCGGGAGCTTGGGAAACACGCCCGAACTCTGGCGAGTTCAGCTACTTGGTCGAACCCGCCAGCAACTCCACATCCGCCACCAGCGCCCGGAAAAACGGCTCGACGTCGGTTACCAGCCCCACCGTCTGAAACGAGCCCCGATCGGCCAGCTTGATCACCGTGCTGGGATTGATGTCGACACAGACCACCTTGACCCATGCCGGCAGCAGGTTGCCGACCGCGATCGAGTGCAGCGTCGTCGCAACCATCAGGCAGAACGTGACGTCGCGAATCTGCTCGCGCATTTTGGCCTGAGCCACGAGCGTGTCCGTGATCACCTCGGGCAGAGGCCCGTCGTCGCGAATGCTGCCGGCCAGCAAGAACTCGACGTTGTGCTTGACGCATTCATGCATGATGCCGGACTTGAGCTCGCCCGTTTCCACGGCCCGGCGAATGCCCCCCAGCCGGCGAATGCGGTTGATCGCGCGCAAGTGATGTTCGTGCCCCGCTTCGATGATGTCGCCGCTGTCGAGCCGCACGCCGAGGCTCGTGCCGAACAGGGCCTGCTCGATGTCGTGCGTGGCGAGCGCGTTGCCGGCGAAGAGGCGGTGGATGTAGCCGCCACGCAGTAGCCGCGAGACGTGCTCCACGCTGCCGGTGTGGACGATTGCCGGGCCGCCGACGAGCAGCGCCTTGCCCCCTTCGCGCCGCGTCCGCAAGAGCTCGAGGGCGATCTGCCGAATGGCGACCCCTTTGGGCTTCTCGGTGGAGACGGGGCTGTTCATGAACTCAAATCCGTGCGACTTGGCTTGCCGCTCTTCGGGGCGGACGCGCACCCCCGCATGGCCGACGACGTACGTCTGGCCGATCTTCACGTCGGTCATCGCGGCACAGCGGGCGGTCATGGTTGTAGGCACACTCCGTGTGCCGTCCATCACGGCAGACGGAGTCTGCCTACTACTTGTGCCGTCCATCACGGCAGACGGAGTCTGCCTACTACTTGTGCCGTCCTGGTCAACGGCACACGGAGTGTGCCTACTACTTTCAATGAGCACCCCGCAGTCCATTTCCTGGTCCTGAACCTCGATCCAGCGGCCGGCAAGGCGCACTTCCGTCCGCTGGTTGGTGGTGCTGTAGAAGCCCTCGGGAAATGCCCCCGCGATGTCGGCCGCCACAAGCCGTGCGTCCTGGCTATCGACCGGGACGGCGCCGTGGTCGGCGATGTCGGCCAGGATCTGCTGGAGCCGGTCGGCCGATGGGGCGTGAACGGCGATGACCGCGAAGCTGGGGTCGCGCTGGGCCTGTCCGACGGTGATCTGTTCGATCTCAAAACGCCCGCCGGCCGCGGTGATGTGGTCGAGGACCTTGGGCAACAGCAGACTATCGATGATGTGGCCTGACAACTCGACGCGTTCGACGAAGCCGTCGGCGGCTGTTTTCGTGGGCATGGTTGCATCCTTGGCGGGGAATCCTCGAATCTACCGCCATTGTACGGCGACTTTGGAGTGCGGGGACTTGTTACCGCTTTAAGACTTTTGGGATATGGAGTGCGGCGACTCGTCGCCGCTCTTGG
>JAKEHX010000056.1 GCA_022614795.1 Planctomycetaceae bacterium
GCGGCGACTCGTCGCCGCTTTGGGATATGGAGTGCGATGACTTGTCATCGCTTTTGGATGCCGTCCTAAAGCGGCGACGAGTCGCCGCACTCCATATTCCAAGCTTGTTACACTGCTGGGCGAATTCCGATCTTGACATCTACTGGACGACCAGTAGAATCGCCAATGTGATTACTGGTCTTCCAGTAGGAGGGAGAGTGGCGATGGCAATGGCGGCCCCAACCGAGCGGGAATTGCAGGCCCTCAAGGTGCTCTGGCAATTGGGCCGGGCCACCGTCCGCGACATCACCGCGGCGATCAACGAGCGCGGCGAGTCGCTGGCCTACACGACGGTGCTCAGCCTGCTGCAGGTCATGGAGCAGAAAGGACTCGTGGGCCACGAAGCGGCCGGCAAGGTCTATTCGTATTTCGCCCGCGTCCAGCGCGACGCCATCTATCGCCGGCTGGCGAAGGGCTTTTTGGACCGCGTCTTCGATGGGGCCATGGATGAATACTTGGTCCACGCGCTGGAGGCCAAGGCACTGTCGTCCGAGGAACTCGCGCGGCTGGAACAACTGATCGCCAAGGCCAGACAGACAAGCCGCCGCAAAAGCGGCAAGGGGGGATGAAATGCACGCCTTCCTGGAATCGCTGACGTGGTGGCTGGTGGATTTCCTGGTCTTATCGACCGCGCTACTGGCCCTGTCGCTCGCGGTGCGAGTGCTCTGCCGCCAACCGGGGACACGTTTGGCGCTGGGCTGGGCAACGTGGCTGGGCATCGCGGCCATCGCGATCATCACGGCCCTGCCGGCATGGCCGCGAGCTGGACTCGACGATATCGCCGCCCGATGGCAGCCGCCGGTTGTGGTCGAGGTCAACGACCAGCCGGAGGCAAGCCTGCCTCCGGCGGAACTGCCCATCGATGT
Organism: Planctomycetaceae bacterium; assembly: GCA_022614795.1. Classification (GTDB taxonomy): domain Bacteria; phylum Planctomycetota; class Planctomycetia; order Pirellulales; family Pirellulaceae; genus CAYLLN01. The sequence goes on from JAKEHX010000056.1 coordinate 906, forward strand.
CGTCGCGCACGCAGAGCCGATCTTCGAGGATTCCGCAATCGAACCAATCATCGTTCCCACGATCGAGGCGACGAGCGAGCCAACTTCTTGGCCGCTCAGGCAAGTGGCGGTCATTGCCTGGCTGGCTTCCGCCGGATTGGGCCTCGCCTGGATTCTGGCCGGCCTGGCGCGGACGCGCCGTTTGCTTGGCAGCGCGGCCAAGGCGCCGCAGTGGGTACACATGGAATTGATCCGCATCGTCGGTGCTCGCCGCCTGCCGGGCCTGTGGGCCAGCGAGCGCGTGAGTACGGCCGTGGCGCTGGGCGCACTGCGGCCGCAGATCGTCGTGCCGCAGGCGAGCGTTGCCGAATCCAACAGTCCCGCGATCCGCGCCGCGCTGGCCCATGAGTGGGCCCATATTCGCCACGGCGATCTGTGGCTGCTGGCCCTCGAGCGGCTGCTGCTGCCTCTGTTGGCCGTGCATCCGCTCTTTTGGTGGCTGCGGCGGAGCGTCCGCTTGGACCAGGAGCTGCTGGCCGATGCAGCGGCGGCTGGCGATGAGCGCATGCAATATGCCGAAGCCTTGGTCGCGTGGGCCCGATCGGCCCGCCCGTCGCGGCACGGACTGGCCGCAATCGGCCTGTGGGAAAACCCGAACACCTTATCACGGAGAGTTGCCATGATCCTAGATGCACAGCGCCCGCTTTCTGGGCACGTCAGTCGGTTGTGGATGGCCGCCATCGCATTGCTCCTAGCGCCCGTGGTCATCGGTCTGTCGCTGGTAACGCTGCGGCCGCTGGCGGCGCAGGACAAACCCGCTCCCGCGGCCGACGAGGCCGACGTGGTCGTGGAACCGGAGGCGAATCCGCTCGTTCGTCGCCGTTATCGCGAAATCCCCGGTCCAGCGCCGAAGGCGGCAAACGTGCCTGTCACGCAGGTGCAAATGGAGCTTTTGGTGATGAGCATTCATCGCGACAAGCTCGCCGCGGCCGACACGACGCTGGAGGATGCTATTGCCCAGGCGACCGAAAGCCGTTGCCGCAGGGAAGCCGGCCTGGTCGTATCGGAAATCAAGCCCGAAGAAGTGGTGAAGCTGCTCGATGGTCTGAAGAAGCATAATGCGGTGGAAGTGATCTCGCGGCCCAGCGTCCTGACGCTCGACGGCCGCGAGGCAAACGTCCATATTGGCGGCGAAGCGCCGATCCTGAGCGTGGAAGAGACGATCAATGGCAGGCAAGAGCGGCGCGTGGAGTTCAAGGAATTCGGCACGATGCTCATGGTCCGGCCCAAGCTGTCGGGCGAGAAAGCGGACCTGGTGACGCTCGACATCGTAGCGGAACAGTCGAACCTCGTGCCGCCGGGGGAGAAGGCGGTGGAGGGCGCCGTGCCGCGCGACGTGCCCGGCCTGGTGAGCCACAAGTTCAAGCTTGTCTCCGATGTCAAGCTGGGCGGCTCGCTGCTCGTGGCCGAGTCGCCGGCTGACAAGAAGCAGCTTCGCGATGCGGTCAAAGAGCAATTCCTGCTCATCGTCACGCCGAAGCGTGCCGTGCGCACCGTAGCGGCCGTCTATGCCGATCCGCGCGAGGGGGAAAAGGGCGAAGCGGCCCGGGCGGCGACCGAAGCGGCCCTGAATGCCGCGACCGCCGCCGAGCCGGAGCCAGGGACCGCGTCGGCGGCCCTGCTGAAGGCCGAGCGCGACGCCCGCGCCAAAGAGACAGCCGAGCTGAGAAAGCAGATTGAGGCCCTCCAGCGCGACCTGGACAAGCTCCGGGCCGCGACCGAAACGAAGCTGATTACGCGCGAATATCCCCTGAAGCACCGCGAGGCGCGCGAGGTTGCCGCCGACCTGTCCGATTTGATGGGGAATTGGGTGAACAAGGATCGCGTCCAGCTTACGGTCGATGCGCGGGACAACACGCTGAAGATTCAAGTCGTGGAGAAGTACGCCGCCGACATTGACAAGCTGATCGCCGCCTTGGACCGGTTGGCAATGCCGCTCGACCCGAACAATCCAGTCGATGCGCACGCACAGCAGCTCCGAAAGACGCTTGCCGAGCGCCGCATGCAGCGGGTTGATCTGGGCAAGGAGAAGCCGCTGCCGCCGCCTAGCGCTCTCAAGCCGGCCACGGATCCGCCTACTCGCGCGCACGCCCAGCAAGTCAATTGGGGCGAGCTGACAGCAGATGTAGCCGAGGCCCGCTTGGACTTCGAACGGGCCGAAAAGGAATTTGCCCGCGTCGAGCAACTGAAGTCAAATGGTGCGATCAGCGCGGAGCAAGTCGATCAGAAAAAGTATGAGCTTGAAAAGGCCAGAATCCAGCTCCAGCGGGCGGAGGCCCGGTTGTACGCGCCCGCCCTGACCGCTGTGGACGCGGCTTCGACGCCCGCTACCGTTGAGCGGGGCGGACTCAGCCAGGCAACCGAGCTGCGGCTGTTGGAGCTCGACCTGGCGGAGGCCAAGCTGGCGGTCGAAGTAGCCGAGACGGAATTTCAGTACGCAGACGAAATTCGCAAGAAAAATCCGGGTGCGATCAGCGAAACGGAGATTCGGAAGTACCGGCTCCAAGCCGACCGGGCCAGGATTCAGATGGAGCGGATCAAGGTCAAGCTCGAAGCGGCCAAGGAGCCCCAACGAGCAGTCAGGTAGCACCTACACACCGGGGGTCGGGGGTCGGGAGTCGGTTCCCCGCTCCTGATCCATTGCAGCACGGGGGTCGTAGCGATGGTGGTCACCAGGGCCATCAGGACCATCATCGCAAAGAGCCGCGGCGAAATGATCTTCAGGTCCAGGCCGACGTTGAGCACGATCAGCTCCATCAGGCCGCGCGTGTTCATCAGCGCGCCCAGGGCGGCCGAATCGCGCCACGTCTGGCCCGTCAAGCGCGCGGCAACCAGCGTGCCGCCGAACTTGCCGACGGTGGCGACCAGGATGATGAGCCCGCATAACAGCCAGTCGTGGAGGCCGCTCACCAGGCCGATCTCGGTCCGCATCCCCGTAAACGCGAAGAATGCCGGGAGGAAGAGGACGACCACGACGTTTTCGATGTGCTTGCCGAGCTGCTCGGCCAGCGGGCTGTCGTGCGGAATCATCGCGCCCAGGAAGAACGCGCCGAACAGGGCGTGAATGCCGATCCACTCGGTCGCCAAGGCCGAGAGCAGGAGGGCGACCATCGCCACACCGACCTGCGCCGTGGTGATGAACTTCTCGGTCGATGCGGCGAGCCACCGGCCGATGGCCGGGCGGACGGCGACCAACATGAGCAGTACAAACGCCAGGGTCCAGCCGAAGATTGGCAGGGCCTCGTGCACCTGGGCCTTGGCAACCCCCGTCACCAGAGCCAGCAGGCACCAGGCGATTGCATCGCCCGCTCCCGCAGAAACCAGAGCGAGTTGCCCAAGCGGCGTGCGCGTCAGGCCACGATCGGACAAGATGCGGGCCAGCACGGGAAAGGCTGTGATCGCCATGGCCACGCCCAGAAACAATGCGAATGCAGCCAGTGGTACGCCGTTGCCCTGGCCGGGATGCAGTCCAATCGCCAGTAGCACGCCCAGCAGCAGCGGAACGACGATTCCCGATACACAGATGGCTAACGCACTCTTGCCGATGCGCTGCAGGCCGTCGGTGTTGAGCTCCAGTCCGATCGCGAACATGTAGAGAATGACGCCGAGTTGTGCGATCACGTGCAGCGCGGGCACAATCGACGGCGGCAAGAGATAGGCGTATCCCTCCGGCGACACGCGGCCCAAGAGCGACGGGCCCAGCAGAATGCCGGCCAGCACTTCGCCAATCACCGGCGGCTGGCCCAGCCATCGAAACAGCCGCCCCAAGAGCTGCCCCGCGGCGACCACAGCCGCCAGGGCGAGCAGGACGTGCCACAGGACAAGTTCGGAGTTCAAAGTTTCAGGTTTCGAGTTGCAGGTTTCAGGTTGCAGGTTTCAGGTTTCAGGTTGCGGCTCAGTCGTCTTCAATTACGCATCCGACAACTTGGAACTTGAAACTTGGAACCTGAAACCATTCCGGCTTTACCCGGCCGAAACCACCGGTTCTTCGAACGCCCCTTCTTCGGCTTTCATTTCATCCATCAACTCGAACACCTCGTCCAGCTCGTCGCGGAAGAGGTCGCCGATCAACAGGTCCGTCACGGCCCCCTTCTTGTCCGGATGACGCTTGACGAACCGGCCGAAGCTGAAGCCGTCGTAGTATTCGCACACCAGCCGCCGCATCCGCTCCATGCCGCGGACATATTCGCCTTCCCACTTGCCGAGTTGGGCCGCGGTCGTGTCCCCTTTGGAAAGCCCCTCCACCACGGCGTCGGCCGCCAGCGAACCCGACTTGAGCGCCAAAAGGACGCCCGACGAATAAAGGGGGTCCAAAAAGCCGAAAGCGTCGCCAACGAGCACCCAGCCGTCGCCGGCGGCCCGCTTGCTGCGATACGAATACTCTTTCTGGGCGAAGAACTGAGTCACGCGCTTGCCGGGAGCGATCCGCCGCTGGACCTCGGGGCAGCGCTCGACCTCTTCGAAATAAATCTTCTCGTAGTCGTAGCTCTCGCGGTTCTTGAACAGGTAGTCGTACGCGGCAACGACGCCGACGCTGAGGATGTTGTCGTGCAGCGGGATGTACCAGAACCAGCCGTTCTTCCCCTGCGTCTGCAGGACCATCGTGGCCCCTTCGTCGCGGCCGGTGTCGCGGTAGGCCCCTTCCCAGTAGGTCCAGACGGCCGCCTTCCTGAGCACTGGATCCCACTCGCGGAGGTTGAGCCGGCTCATGATCATCGAGCTTTGGCCGCTGGCGTCGACGACCACGTCGGCCCGCACCTCGCCCACCGAGCCATCCTCGTCTTGCACCTTGACGCCGACCGCCCGCTCGCCTTCCCACAACACTTCGAGCACGCGCGTCCCTTCGAACACGCCAGCGCCGTGCTCGCGGGCGTTCTCGATCATCAGGTGGTCGAACTCGCTGCGGCGGACTTGCCACGTCTGCGAGCATTCGTGCGGCTTGTTGTCCCAGAAATAGAACGGCTCGGAGAGTTTGCCGTGCTGGTTGACGAACTGCACGCTGTACTTCTTGACGAAGTGGCTCCGCTTCATCTTGGGGAGCATGTTGAGCCGCTTGAGGATCCAATAGGTCTCGGGGATGAGCGACTCGCCGATGTGAAAGCGGGGGTGGCGCTCGCGTTCGAAGAGCTGGACCTTGTGCCCGGCCTGGGCGATGAGGGTGGCGGCGGTCGAGCCGGAAGGTCCGCCGCCGATGACGACGACGGGGCTGTAGCTGTCAAAGCGCATGGCGTTTTGTTGGCAAAGGTGTTCTGGTGGGCTGTTCGTCGTCGTTGCGGCCCTGAGGGAGCCATCTAGGCGCACTATAGGACTGGGGCCGATATCTGTCAAGACAACTGTTGTTTGGACAACTGTCGTGATAAGGGGTTGACGACCGCTTGCGATGGTAGTCCGGCTATGACGGAAAAAGTACGGGCATCCTGTGGCCCGAAGGGCCAACCTTTGGTAGCCCAGGGCGCAGCCCTGGGTAGGGTGAGCAATCGTGCGTCCAGCCCCAACGGGGCGCGCTTTGCGCCGCACCCGCGAATAGCGCACACTCAGCGCGCCCCCTTGGGGCTCCCGGACCAACAGCAAAAAAAATCCATTGGCGCACGCACACCCAGGGCTGCGCCCTTGGGCTATCGCAGGTTGGCCCTTCGGGCCACAGGCGCCAGCGGTTGGCGACAATGGTCTACGTATGACGGCAAGAAGTACGGGCTCCTCTTCTCTGCATTGGGAACAGGTGATTTGCACCGCTCAGACTCGCATTCGATTGACGAACGCCTATGGAGCGACAACTATAGGGGGCTGCACCTCGTGGATTTGCTCTTGCTCGCC
>JAKEHX010000533.1 GCA_022614795.1 Planctomycetaceae bacterium
ACCGCAGCAACGGCCGACATGAACAAGGCCATCGCCGCGATCGTATCCGACGAGCAGGCCCAGTCGCTCGGCGTGAAAGGGAAAAAGAAGAAGAACAACTAGGTCAATCGGCAATTCCCCGACCACTGGTCGGGGCTTGGTAACAGATCTTTTCGACGCGGGTCGGAGTCGCCCCCAAATCTCCGGCCCGCGTTTCTTTTTTGCGTCACCACGCCCCGACGACGAGCCACGTCGGACACAGGTCAATGTTCCAAGTTCAAAGTTGACATTCTCGGTCCCAAGCTCCGCTTGGGACCGCAAGCGTGGAAGCTCTGCTTCCAGTGCTGCGAAGCAAAGCTTCGCAGGCGTGCGTTCCCAAGCAGAGCTTGGGAACGAGAGCTTATCACCCTGACCAATGGTCAGGGCTTTGTCACAAACCCCGCCTCGGCAAAGGCGGCCAGGCCCGTGTAGGAGCTTTCCGGCCCTGTTTGCAGCGTCAGCGTCTTCGCGCCGGCGGGAATCGGAATGTCGATCTGCTCGGCCGGGTCCATGCCATGCATGAGCGGACGCTCCCAGGCGACCTTGCCGTCGATGAGCACTTGCATCGGCCCGGCGACAAAGAGCGGGCAACCGGCGACCGCCACGAACCGCCGGTATTCTGGCGCCAGCTCGAACGAAATTGAGCTGCTATACGCCATGCCGTAGCCGCCGTAATAGGCCTGGCCGAGAAAGCGGATCGGCTGGGCGAACCGGTCGCCGCCACGGTCCCCCGGCAGGCCGTTCCTGAGCGGCAGGACCCGCGCCCGGCCCGAAGTGGCCGACAGCGGCGTGAGCGAAGTCAGGGGGACGTCGCTGGGGAGCGGCTCGCCGATTGCGGGAAGATTGGCAATGGCGCTGCGGATCGACAGGCCGCGCCAGGTGATTTCATTGCGCTCGCGCCGGCCGCGAATCACCAGTTCCAGCGTCACCACCTGGCCGCGCCACTCGGAGAGGTCCCACCAATACGCCAGCCGATCGGTCAGATACGATTTGTCAATTTCGTCGCGCGAGGAGGGTCGGCCCCGGAACCGCAGCCACTGCCTTTGGATCTCGGGCGTCAGGCTGAGCTGGCTCGCAACGCGCTTGCCGTCAGCGCGTAGCCCGCCGCCAGAAATGCAGAGCAGCTCAAACTCGTGCTCGTCGAGTTCCAGGGGGCAGGCGGTCAACAGCTCGACGATGTCGCTGGTCCGCGTGACGGCGAGGCGGCGCGTGAACGTGAGCTGGGTCCCGCGGGGCAATACCAGGAGCGGGTCCCAAGCGGAAGCGAATTCGTTCCAGCGGGCGGCGATTTGTGCTTTTTCGACGTCCACGCCGCTGACCTGCCAATCCGCCGCGGACACAAGCGCCGCGGGAAGGTGCTCGCTCCGGTCGAGGTCCAGCTCCACAATCGGGGCGAGCCAAACGACCTGATCGCGAATGTCGAGCGGATCGGCGGCCGGCGGGCGGTCGTCGTGCGCAAACTCGGTGATGAGAACGACCCGCCGATGCCCGGTCACGTCGATCGGACCGGTCGATTTAGGTTCAGCGCTGCCCAGCAGGATGCCGCTGTCCCATAGGGTTTGGCCGCGCGGTTCGTCGGCCGCGATCCGGCAGCGGACGCATCCTCCCGCGCCGACGGCACGGTCCATTCCCACGGTCGTATGCAATTGCTTCGCTCCGGGGGGCAGCTCAAACTCCAGTTCGCTGTGCGAGTGGGTCGCCAGGCCCAAGTCGGTTTCCCACGAGCCGCTCGCGGGCAGCCCTCCGGCCGAGGCGTCGCTGCCTAGCGCGCCCCCAGCAGCGCTCCGTTGCCAGATTGGTCCGCCGCCGACCAACCGCTGACTGGCAACCAGCTTCGCCGGCAAGAGCGCCAGCGGCGCCTCGTCAGCTTCGCGATATCCGCACCAGGCGACGTCCTTCTCGGGAAGCGCCAGCGGGTGGTCGGCCCAGGCCGGTTGAGCATAGTAATAGGTCGTCAGCTCCACGCCGCTGCGGCGGCTGCGGCGCGAACGCTCCTGCTCGCGGCTGATCAGCGACGCCGTGATAGTCGCCCCGCTGGTCAGTTGAAACCGCACGATCGCGGCCGAGCCGCCGCCGGAAGCGCTGGCCGCAACCAGGTTGTCGTCGAGAACGGCGGCCGTCTGGTCCACGAGAAAGACCGCATCGACGATGTCGGGATAATTGGCCTCGACGATCCCGTCGGAGGTCAACACCGCCAGGCCATATTCCCGCCATTTGATCGACCTTCCAATCAGCCGGCGGCCATCGGCCAATTGAACTGTACCGGGCGGCGGTTCCTGCCGCAGTGACGCCTCCGCCGAGCCGACGATCCGGGCGATTCGGTCGGTCCGGATTGCCACACCGGTCCCGCTGACGGGCAGCATCCCTTCGAGTTGCACGCGCACTCGCGGCATGATTCCCTGCCGCCCCAGATCGGGTTCCAGCTGCACTGGACTTCCCGTGAGCACGTCGCCGTTGGCCAGCAACAGGTACGGCGGCTTAAGCTGCACCTTGGCCTGCCGGTCGCGGATGAGCCGCAGTTGGCTCTTCTCGTCATCCCCCTGCAAGCGGAGCGTCGCGGGCGTATGCCAGGCCGAAAGACGGGGAGCCGAGATTCTGCGCCCATTGGCCAGCCAGGCGGCATAGCGCTCGGCCGCGCCGGCCGGGCCAGCGCCAACTCCGGCCACTAGCGCCCAGCCGCAGGCCGCGATGATCGTCCACTCAGCGGCGCGGCGCGCAGTCGATTGCGACATTCACTCCTCGCTGTTCCGATCGATCAGTGCCGCCTTGTGGGTGCCGCCTAGGTGAACTACTGCCGTAATTCTGATCGACCGCGGGGCGGTGGTCAACTTCGCGAGTGAGTGCAGCCCGCCGCGAACTACACTACTGCGGCGTCAACTACGCCGCCTGCAACAGGCAGCTTCAGGAGTGGCGGCCGAGTTCGTCGCGCTCGGTGTGCAGGAAAGGAATGAGCTCTTCCTCTTCGGCGTGCATCATGTGGGCGATTCGCTGGATCGTGGCCAGCATCTGCGACTGCTCCCAGGCCGGCAATTTATCGAGCTGGGCCGTGAATTCGTCGCGCAGTAGCGGCGGCGCGTTGGCTGCGGCCTTTTGCCCCTCCGCCGTGAGCTGCACGACGAAGCTGCGCTTGTCGCTCTGGTCGCGCTCGCGTCCCACCAATCCGCGCTGCTCAAGCCGCTGAAGGATGCCCGCCATCGTTTGCGGGCTCAGGTGAAGAGCGTCGGCCAATTCGCTGGGCGAACAGCCGCCGGAGCGGGCCAGCTCGCGGAGCGTCCCGATCTGCGGGGCCGACAAGCCGCATTCCGCCAGAAGCTGGCGGGAGCGGGTATCGATGGCTTGGGCGATCTGCCGCAGGGCGGCGATGATTTGATCGTGTTGGGGCATAGGTGCTGGCACGACCTCTGCTCCCCAAGCATCGGGTGGTGGCTAGAAGAAAGTAGAGTAGCTCGCTGGCGTTTAGTCAAGATCGGTGCTGTTGTCGCGCTGGTAGTTTCTCGCCCTGATGGCTGCGAAAAAAGCGAGGCGAACCGGCGGCGTCGGGGGTGACCGTCCGCCGGTCGCCTCGCGGGCGATTGCTCCCTATCGTTACGGCTGCGGCCTCCCTTTGACCAACTCGATTGTCAGATCGTTGGCGCCGGGTTTGATTTCGACTTCCGGCTGCTTCGGCACCAAGCCCTCAAAAGGCGATACCTTCGTTGCCGGCGCCGCGCCGTAACCGTCCCATTCCGGCTGCTCCAGGGCGGGCGGCGAATAGCTGACGGTGTGCATGCCGATCGCTGCTCCGTCCCCTTCCGTCTCGGTGGTCAACACAAACGTGCCGTCCGACGCCACGGTCCCGCCGGCAATAGTCGCATTGAGATCTTGCGACGGCGTCAGCGTGATCTCGCCGCCGGTAACAGGCTGGCCATTGGCCGTTACTTTGCCCTTCACCGGGGCTGTGTTGGCGCCACCGGAACCACAGCCCGCCAGCAGCAGCGTCAAGGTGAGAACGAAACCACTCGCTGACGAACCAGCCTTATGCCTGTATCCCATGAAAGCCTCCGCCGTTTGCTCGGTTCTTGAACGAGAAGAACGTCTCGTGAACGCCTGAGGGAAGTTCAACGCGCGGGTAACCTATGGGACTTGAGCCGGCGTGCCTTCATTGCGCCCGCCGAGGGCATGATAAACGAGCAAGTTGATCGTCTCCGGCACCGCTTTCACCGCACCGTCCCCCATCACGAACTGGGCGACGCCCGGATGATAGCTGCCGAAGCTCAAATCGGAGATGTGGACCCCAGCCGTGTTGTTCGTGGGCGCGCCCGTGGCGGCGATGGGATTGAAGCCCAGCCAGGTGGCGCTGGTGTTGTTATTGCGGCCCTGACGGCCCGCCGCAATCTTGATGTTGATCGGCGCCCGGGAGGAAGCCAGCCGCAGGTGCGAGCCCACCAGGCGGCCGTGGCAACCGCCGTTGGGATGCCCGCCGATCCATACGGGGTAGCTCGCGCCATTGACCAGCGAGGGATTCACGGTCCAGCTCCGGCCTACTTCGCCGACCATGAGCGTATTGCTGGTGCCGTCGAGAATGGCTGCCATGTCGGTGCAGATGGTATTGTCGTTGTTGTTATCGTGCATGAAGTAGCCGTTCTGCACGGCCTGCTGCGGCCTCCCGCAGGCATAGCCGTCGATGTAATTGTCGGCCCTCTGGTTCGAAGGTCGTGGCTGAAGCGTCGGCTCGCTGCCCATGCAACCGCAATAAGTCGATGTCGCCATGCCATTGCCAGCAAATCGCGGAAACGCGCTCGACGGGCAGAAGAAGACGGACAAGTAGACTCGCGCGGCGCCGGACCGTCCGATCGGCGGAACCGCGGCAGTGCTGTTGTGATTGTTGGTCAGAAATGGCACTTCGCCCATCGAGCCGTTGAACGACCAGGTGTCCATGTTGTAAGTCGGAGCAACCGTGCTTCGATGCCCGATCAGGGTCTTGTTGATGATGATCGGCTTCACTCGATTCGAGGGTGTCACGGGTCTTTGAAACACGGTGTCGATCGTTTGGAACAGCGGGGCCTGTTCGATAAACGGAAGAATTGCGACGGCCCAACCGATGCTGTTGGTGTCGTCATCGACCATCCCCGGCGGGAAAGAATTATGCGTGTCATGGTGATTGTGCAGTGCGATGCCGATGTTCTTGAGCTTGTCCGCACAGTCGGTGCGGCGTGCGGCTTCGCGCGCGGCCTGCACCGCGGGCAAGAGCAGCGCCACCAGGACGCCGATGATCGCAATTACGACGAGCAACTCGACGAGCGTAAAACCGCCGCTACGGGAACTCCCTGAAATTCGAGGCTGTGACATAAATCCCCCAGACGAAAAAGAGAGCCGAGAAAAGAGAACATCTGCTCCACAGGGACCGCGCATGGCAACGCACGGCGGACATCGCTAGCGGGAAGATTCGCGGCAATGTACGCAGTGTACGTAGCATAGTACTCGTCGATGCGATTCAAATGTCATTCGTGTACGAGTCACATTAACAGCAGATTATTGATTTAACTACGAACGAAAGTCAAGTGTTGGATTTAAATGGTTAACATTTTTATTTCCTAGAAGAATCCTGGACTTTATACATGCCGCCGGATTACTGGGGCCACTTCCGCCTAGGCAGCGGGCCGCTACTGTGCCACGTTGAGACCCATGCGAGTCATCCCCGTCATTGACCTGCTCGGCGGCCAGGTGGTCCGGGGTATTGGCGGGCGGCGAGAGGAATATCGCCCGATCGTGAGCCAGATCGCGGCAGACGCCAGGCCCGCGACGGTCGCGCGGGGGCTGGTGGAGCGTTTTGGCTTTGACACTGCCTATGTGGCGGACCTGGACGCGATTGTCCGCGGGGAACTGAGCGTCCGTGTCTGGCATTCGATAGCCGACGCGGGAATGACACTTTGGCTCGACGCGGGAATCAGCGATCGCCGCCGGGCCGGGCTCGTTGCCCGAGCGCTGGAGTCTGCGAATATCAAATTCTCGCTCATCGTGGGGCTCGAATCGCTCCAATCGCTGGACGAGCTTTCGCACATCAAGGGGGATTGGGGGGCGCCCACCGTCAGCCTAGACCTGCGCGAGCAGCGGACGCTGGCGCGCGCCAGTGAACTCAAGACGCTGTCGCCGCTGGAAACTGCGCGAGTGCTCGCCAGGTCCATCGGTATTGAGCAACTAATCGTGCTCGATCTGGCCGACGTGGGCAGCGGCAGCGGAACGCGCACGCTGGGCCTCTGCCGGGAGATTCGCGACTGCCTGCCGCAGTTCTCGATCACCGCCGGCGGAGGAGTGCGCGGCCTCGGTGACCTGAAGGCGCTGGCCGATGCCGGGTGCGATGCGGCCCTGGTCGCGTCGGCGTTGCACGATGGCCGCCTGACGCGTGAGGACGTGGAGCGAGCGAGAGAGTTCACCAGATAGCCGGTTTGTCAAGCAGCACGCCCACGCAAGCGTGGGACGTGGCACCCGGCGAGACGCTTGTCCTAGGTTTAATCGCCGACCCCAATGTCGTGGTC
>JAKEHX010000534.1 GCA_022614795.1 Planctomycetaceae bacterium
CCCACGCCGCACCTGAATGGCAGGCACACCTGCTTCGGACGCGTCATCGAAGGGATGGACGTGTTGGCTCGCCTCCAGCGAATCGACCCCATGGCCGACGCGGGAAAAACGACGGACAAGATCGTCACGGCCGAAGTCGTCCGCAAGCGCGATCACGAATACAAGCCGAAGAAGGTTGGCGAATAGCCGGTGCGGCTGGCCGCGTCGTCCTATTGCACTTTGGACTTTGCAATTTGAACATTCAATTTGCAATTTGCAATGTTCAATGACCAATTTGCAATTGTCCTCAGCGGTGCTCCTGCTCGTCGTCCGATTGCAAATTGCAAATTGAACATTGCAAATTGACTTGGCTTGATCTGTGTCATCCGTGAAATCCGCGGCAATTCTCCCATGACATTACGCAACCTTCTTTCCGCTTTCGTTTGCCTCGCGTGCATAACGTCGCTGGCCTTCGCCCAGGATTCGCCCGCGGCCAATCAGCCTGAAAAGCCTGTCGAGAAAACGGCCGAAAAGCCAGCCGACGAACCGAAGACCCCTGCCGCACGGTTTGCTGCCGCCAACAGCGAGTGGCAAGCGCTCGACAAGCGGTTCAAGGAACTGGAGAGGACTTACAACACGTCCGATTCGCCGACCGCTCGGGCTGAAACCAAAAGGCAGTACGAACAGCTGATCGCTCAGAGCAACAAGCTCTTGCCGGAATTGCGCGCCGCGGCTGAGGCGGCCTATCTCGCCGAGCCCAACAAGGACCCGGCGGTCACGCGCCTGTTGATCGGCATGGTGGGTTACGACGTTCGCCGCGACGAATACGAGACGGCTCTTAAGCTGGCGAAGCTGCTCGAGGACAACAAATGCGATGAAGGGGTGCTTTACGACGTCGCCGGCACGGCGGCCTATAACTCCGACGATTACATAGCGGCCGAGCGCTATTTCGCGGCTGCCGACAAGGCCGGAAAGCTGAGCGTGGAGAACAAGAAGTCACAGGCGGAGCTGCCCGAGCAGAAGAAGGCCTGGGCGGCCGAACAGGAAACCCGCAACAAGGAAGCCCAGGCCGACGACCTGCCGCGGGTGAAGCTGGAAACCAGCAAAGGCGTGATCGTGGTCGAGCTGTTCGAAAACGAGGCCCCGCAGACGGTCGGCAATTTCGTCAGCCTCGTCGAGGGCAAGAAGTACGACGGCCTGACGTTCCATCGCGTGCTGCCGGGATTCATGGCGCAAGGCGGAGACCCCGAAGGAACCGGCGCCGGCGGGCCGGGGTACGAAATCTATTGCGAGTGCTATCGGCCCGACTATCGGCGGCATTTCCGCGGCACGCTGAGCATGGCCCACGCCGGCAAGGATTCCGGCGGATCGCAATTCTTCCTCACGTTCCGCCCCACGACGCACTTAAACGGCAGACACACCGCCTTCGGCCGCGTCATCGAGGGGCTGGACGTGCTCGCCAAACTCCAGCGGATCAATCCCGAGCGGCCCAGCGGCGTGAAGCCCGACACGATCGTCAAGGCCGAGGTGCTCCGCAAGCGCGATCACAAGTACGAGCCGACGAAGGTGGTGAAATAGAAAAACTGAACACGGATTTGACAGATTCAGAGGATGGCCGCGGATCAGACTAGGTGGACCCGCAGAAACCTTTGGGTAGCGGCAGTCGCCAGACTTCCGGCGAATTGCACTGCTCCGGAACTCTGGCGAGTTCCGCTACAGCACAAGACATTCTGCGGGTGCACTTAGTTAAGCTCTGATCTGCGAAAATCCGTCGTACCCGTTCGATCCGCGTTCCATTAATCCGCCTGCCACTCGGCTTCGCGCGAGTGCGGCGGCCGCAGCTCGTACCGCTTGATCTTGCGGTCCAGCGTCGAGCGCTCCACCCCCAGGATCGCCGCGGTCCGGCTCTTGTTCCAGCCGGTCGCCTTGAGCGTGGCGTGGATGTGACGCCGCTCCACTTCGTCGAGGGACAGCGGCTCGAACGTCGATTTGGGAGCCGGGGCGAGCAGCTCGCCCGAATCGGTCGCGGCCGCGATTGAGGAGAGATTTAAATCGTCGTTCTCGATGAAATCGGTCCGGGCCAGCACCACGGCCCGCTCGATCACGTTCTTCAGCTCGCGGACATTGCCGGGCCAGCGATACTGCTGCATCAGGTGCAGCGCCTCGGGCGTAAAGCCGCGGATCTTGCGGCCCGTTTCGCCATTGAAGCGATCGAGGAAATAATTGGCCAGCTCGACGATATCCTCGGGCCGCTTGCGGAGCGGCGGCACAAACACCTCGACCACCCGCAGGCGGAAATAGAGGTCGCGGCGGAAGGCATTCTCAGCGACCGCCTTCTCCAGGTCCTTGTTGGTCGCCGCGATCACGCGCACATCGACCTTGATCTGCTGGCTGCCGCCGACCCGCTCGAACGAATGCCCCTCCAGCACGCGCAGGAACTTGGCCTGGATCGACGGGCTCATCTCGCCAATCTCGTCGAGCATCAGCGTCCCCTGGTGGGCCGCCTCGAACTTGCCGATCTTCCGCTCGGTCGCGCCGGTGAACGCCCCGCGCTCGTGGCCAAACAGCTCGCTCTCCAGGAGCGTCTCGGTCAGGGCCGCACAGTTGAGGCAGACGAACGGCCCCTTCTTGCGCGGGCTGGCGTAGTGCATCGCCCGGGCGACCAGCTCCTTGCCCACGCCGCTTTCGCCCCGAATCAGCACGGTCGCCCGGCTGGGGGCGGCGCGGGCAATCTGCTGCTGCACGCCGGCCAGCACGGGACTGGAACCGACAAGCTCGCTCTCCGCGCCGAGCTGTTTGCGGAGCTGCTGGATTTCGTTCCGCGTTTGATTGAGGTTTTCGGAAAGCTCTTGCTGCTTGGCCAGGTTCCGCAGCGCCAGTGCGACGTTGTCGGCCACTGCCAGCGTGAATTCCAGATCGTCCGGATCGGGCGCGCGATCGATGGCCGTCGAATAAACGTGGATCAGGCCAATTACCTTGCGGTCCTGGCGGATCGGGGCGCAGATCGCCGCGGTCGCGTGAAACTCGCCTTTGCTGTCCTTGGTGGCGAGCTGGCTGTCCCCTTCGATGTTGCGGGCCAGCACCGCCTCGCCGTCGCGAAGCACCGTCGCCGCCAGAAAGCTCGACGGCTTGTGATACGACGGCTCGCGGTCGGTGCGCGACGCCACGACCTGAAGGTCCGTGGGGTTCAGCTCCCCTTCGTGGCCCCGCGGCAGCAGCAGCACGGCGCCGGCGTCGATGCCGGCGCTTTCGAACAGGCCGTTGAGTGCCAGATGCGAAACGGCGGTCGCGTCGGGCTCGCTGGCCAGCTCAAACGCCAGGCGGCAGAGCTTGGCCGCCGCCTGTCCCAGCCGCGGCACCGCCACATCGGTGGCGCTGCCGGGCACGAGGAAGCGGGTCTGATTCCGCCGGTGCGTGATTGTCGTCGGCTCGTGCGACGTCAGGACGTTCGAGTCGCTGTAATCGCCCGTCTCGGAAACCAGGGCGCCGACGTGCGTCTCCTCCCCCATCGGCAGCCGGTCGGGACCATTGCCGGTGATCGGATCGGGAAATGCCTGGCTCAGATCCTGCACGAACGCCAGCTGGCACTGGGCAATGCGGATCACATCGCCCGGCACCAGCGTATGGTCGCCGCGAATCTGCCGCTCGCCCACCAGCGAGCCGTTACGGCTGTCCAGGTCGCGAAACGTCCACGACCCGCGGGTGAGGAAAATCTCGGCATGATTGCGGCTGCAGCGTTCGTCCTTGATGACGATCTGATTGGTCGCCGCGCGTCCGATGGTGACAGTCCGCCCCGGCACGAGGCGATACACGTCTGTCCACTTCGTGCCTTCGCGTATGACGAGATAGGCGAGCATCCGGACGCTAAACGAGGGGTTGGGAGGGGACGAGCACGGCCGCAGCCAGGCGTGGGCCGCCTTCCCTTCACCTTAGTCTGCCGGGCCAACTCGTCGCAAGTGCGGGGATTTTGCGGGAGAGATATCGTTTCGATCCCCGACCATGAACGGCGATTAGGAATTGGGCAGGCGACCGCGTCTCGCGATCATCCAGAGAAAGGTGACGATGCCCGCTGCAAACGAGCAGAGAGCCAAGACGCCGCGAAGCAGTATCTCCATCGGACCAGGCTCTGTCCCTCGCCAGGCAACGACGGCCCAAAGCGGGATGCAGGCCGCGATGGCGATGACCACGAACCAGAACGTGATGCGAACGCTACCGGCGCGAATGAGGCCCCTGTAAATGCTCGGCGGAAGGAACTGCGGATCAAATTTCATTCCGCCCATTGTACGGGGCATGAAAAGCCCCTGGCACTCGAGGAGAAAAAAGTCAAAAGTCCAGTTTCTAGCGCTTGCGCTGAAGTGCCGGCTAAACCGCAAACATCCCCGTTCGTCAACCCCACCTTTCTCGGCGCTCGTCTGTCATTAACATAGCGGGCCACAGTTGGCCGGAACGAGGAAGCCAGTCGACCCCCTGCCAGTTGCCGCCTAGCAAACCTACCCCAGCGGCCCACGGTCGACCTTACGCTTCTTCACTCCACGCTGCACCGCACTGCGGGCAGCCGCGTGGTCGGCCAGAAGCACCACGCGCGATGTGCGTGCATGCTGTGACCCCTAATTCCGGGCGTGCCGCAGAAAGTTCTGGGCAGCGCTTGGGCAGTACTCCAAAGCAAAGGAGACAGCCATGTAACCGCGCACTGGAAACGGCTCTGGATTTGGTTTGTGTTTTCAACAGAAGGAAGCTTGAAAATGAAACGGATTGTTTTTTTGTTGGTTTGCGGAATGTTGCTGCTGGTTGCTAACACGGCCCAGGCCCGCAGGCGGTCAAGCAGCAGAACCTACACGACCTACACGCAGCCGGTGCAAGCCGCGCCCGCCGGCCACAGCACAAGCACGGCCCAGGGGGTCGCGCAGATTATGGCCGCCTGCGGCAGGGTCGGACATTGGGGCGGCAACCCCGGCTATGAGGGCTGCGGCATGGCAGCCACCCCGGCAGCCGCTTACAACGTCTGCTGTTATGCCAATAGCGGAATGACCACGGTCGATGTGGGTTACGCCCGCGGCGCGAACGGAATGTGGTTCTGCTGCCGCCGGTATCGCTAAGGGTCCTGATCTCGACGAACATCACCGCGCCGATTCCGCGAATATCTGTTACCCAGGGCGGCGCTGCTGCGCCGGCCCTGGGCTTTCGCAGGTTGCCACGCCAGCGGCAAGCAACTCACGGATCCGCCTTTTCGCCCATTAGCCGCCATGCGTTATCGCCTCCGAACGCTGCTGATCGTGCTGGTCGCAGGGCTGCCCGTCGCGGTTTTTGTTTGCGTCGGTCGCATTGACCCCGATGATGCAACTGTGGGTGCCTTGGTGTCAGTCGTATTCGCCAGCGTGGCTTTGTTGGTGAGGTTCTTTTCATCCCACCCGCGGCTATTCGTCAAAACGTTTGTGCCCAGGGAAGACTACCGTGATGCGATTTGTGGGTGTCTTCGCGATCCGAGCTTTGAACCGTCCATGCGATGGATGTCCAGTCTCCAACTCATCGCCTCTCTTTGGGTAGGGGCAGTGATAGCGTGTTTCGCAGGATGAAGTTTTTCTGTGACTCGCTAGCAGCGCTGGCATCGCGTCCACGAAAAACGTCTTGCGGTTGCGACACGCGGGCGGATATACCCCGCAGCGGTCTCGTGGTTGAGTTCCGCGTTAAGGAGCGTCCGATGCGAATTGCAGCGAGGTTCGCCGCCTGGGTGGCGGGGATGGTTCTGATTTCCGGTGGATTTGCCCTGGCCCACGGCGATGAGCCGAAAGGCCAGGAAACTAAGTCCACGCAGGCCAAGTGCGCCGACGCTAAGTGCACGGCCAACACAAGCGACCAGAAACAGTGCCAGTGCCCCAGCACGGCCGTGCCGATCCTGTCCAATCTTCCCTACGTTTCCAGACTGTTCAAGAACGTCGGCGTCGTCCATGAGCCCGGCTGCGAGGCCGGTCATGGCCTGAAGACCCCCTGCGCGGAAGAACTCGAGCGGATTGGCGTTGATTTCGAGCTGTCCCATACCGGCCCCGATTGCCCGATCTTGCGGTTTGGCCCGATCGGCCTGGCGATCTGCACCGACGATGGAGCGTGCGTTTGCACCGGCAAGGAGTGCGCTGCTGGCAAGGTCGCCGTAGCCTGCGCGGCAAAGTGCGGTGAGGCCAACTGCTGCTGTGGCGAAGGCAAGTGCTGCTGTGGCCAATGCCAGTGTGCTGCGGCAATTGCCAGCCAGACCGCACATCAGAAGGCCGTGTGTCAGTGCGAAGGTCGCGAGGAGCTGTGGGAACACCTGGTCGAGCTGTCGGCTGAAAAGGCCGCGGCCGAGGCGGCCCTGGAAGCCCGCGAAGAGCACTTTGAGCTGCTCGATGCCCTGGTCGAGATGGCGACCAAGAGTGCCGCACTGGAAGGTAAACTCGAAGCCCAGGCCCAGCACCACGGCGTCCTGGAGCGGATGGTAGAACTCGCCGTCGAGAACGCCCAGCTCAAGGCCCGGGCCGAACTGGCCGAAGCCAAGGCCGAGATGCTCAAGGAAACGCTGCCCGTCGCGGTCGAGAAGGAAATGCTCGCCCGCCGCGTGGCCGAACTCGAAGAACGGCTGGCGGCCGAAGACGCGGGCCTCCGCACCACGCGGAGGGCCAGCGGCAAAAAGGCGCGCTAATGAGCGAACGTAGCTGAACTCGTGAGAGCTCGTGAGAGTTCAGGTGTTTCGCAGCCAGACAGGTCCGAAGTCTCACGACTTCGGCTACGTCAGCACGCGGGCCGGCGCGAATCCCTCGCCAAGAATCGGGGCCGCCGGCCAGCCGAGCCACTGCTCGAGGACGGCGGCATAGACCGAGCGGAAGTCGGTGTGGAACTTCACATCGCCGTCTTCCAGGTCGTCCAGGCGCGGATGCTTGCCGACGAGGCCGGGGCTGACGCGATTGCCGACCAGAAATACCGGCGCTGCCGCCCCGTGGTCGGTGCCGCGGCTGGCGTTCTCCTCGACGCGGCGGCCGAACTCGCTGAAGACGAGCGTCACGACGCGGTCGAGCTGCATGTGGGCGGCGAGGTCGTCGGCAAACGCGGCCAGTGCTCCGCCGAGCTGGCCCAACAACCCTGCGTGTGCGTCGCGCTGGTCCGAATGCGTATCGAATCCGTCGAGGGCGACGTAATAGACGCGCGTGGACAGTCCGGCATCGATGAGCTGGGCGATCCGCTTGAGCTTCTGAGCCAGGTCGGTGCCCGGATAATCGACGGGCGTCTTGTAATCCTTGGCTGCCGCCTCGATTCGCCGGCTCACCTCCAGGGCTGACGTGGTGCGCGTCTGCACGAACTTAAGCAGGTCGCTGGCCGCGCCGCGCGGCGCGCTTGCCGCCGCGACGATCGCCTCCCGCAGCTGGACGTTGCCGCCCGTTTCCAGCTTGAATTGATCGAGCGAGCGAATCGAAGGCGAAGGGACGTCGCGCGCCGCCAAGGCCAGCGGCTGATTCTCGGCGCCTAGATGCATGGCGGGCGGATCGGTCGCTTGGGCCAGCATCGCCCGCCGCGCGTCGAAAGCCCGCCCGAGCCAGCCAGCCGCCCGGTCCTGCGGCTTGGTGTGGGCGGTGTGCCAGATGTCCATGGATTCGAAGTGCGAGCGGTTGGGGTTGGGATAGCCGACCCCCTGCACGATCGCCAGCCGGCGGTTTTCGAGCAGCGTCGCCATGCCAGTGAGCGACGGGTGCAGGCCGATGTCGCCTTCCACCTTGAGCACGCGGTCGGCGCCCACGGCCAGGCTCGGCCGGCCGCGGCGATAGATTTCGTCCTTGTAGGGAACGACCGTGTTCAGCCCGTCGTTGCCGCCGCTGAGCTGGACCACGACCAGGATCCGCTCGCCTGGCAGCTCCGCGCCGGCCGCGGCCGCTTCAAGCAAAAAGCCCGGGGCCTGCGGCGAGAACGAGACGAGGCCGCTCGAAGCGGCGACACCGATAGCGGCCAGAAACTTGCGGCGAGTGGTCGTGAGCATGGCAATTCTCCGCTAGGCAAGCTGAAATTCGGGAAGCGTGCCGGCCAGGTGCAACATCTGCCCTAGCCGCTCGGGCCGCAATGTGCCGCCCTGCTGGAGACTGGCAACAAGCTGGGCCCGCACGTCGGCCGCCAAGGGCACGGCAAGCAGCAGCTCAGCCAGATGATCAACGGCATCGGCGGCTGACTTGACTGCTTGCTTGTCGAGCAGCTGCGCAAGCGGTCCGCCGGCAAACCGCGTGTCGGCATTTTCGACAAGATAGCGAACCAGATTCGCCCGCCCGAGCAAGGTGGAGGAATTGATCCAGGAGCGGCCGCCGTCCCAGCCCTTCACATTGGGCGGATAAAGCGGCATCTGGCCCAATTCCCGCAGACGGTTGGCCAGCTGCACCATGTTGGTCGTGGCGTCCAGGGCCCGCAGCATTCCCACGCCCAGCTCGATCGGCGAGCGGACCTTCCGCCCCAGCGCCGCCTCGGAATAGAACAGCCGGCTGGTGAAGATCATTTCCAGCACGGGGGCGAGGGTGAGCTTCGATTCGCGGAACTTAGTGGCGAGGGGGGCGATCCACTCGGGCGTAAACACGTCGTCGTCGGCCACGAAAAACCGCAGTAGCTTTCCGCAAATGAACTCGGCGGTCGCCGGCTCGTCGAGGATCACGGCCAGGCCGTCGTCGCCATCGAAATTGCCGCTTCTAGCCAGCACCGTCTTGCTCCGTTCGTCGTGCTGATAGGGGTTGAATTTGAACTGGCCGTGCTGGATTTCCCAACCGGTGAAGCAGCGGGCCAGCTCCTGGATGTCGCGCTCGGTATAGCGGCCCAGGCCCAGGCAAAACAGCTCCATCACTTCGCGGGAGAAGTTTTCGTTGGGATGAACCTTGCGGTTGGTCGCCGAGTCGAGATACAGAAGCATCGCCGGGTCGCGGGCGATGCCGCGGACGAGCTGGCCGAAATCGCCCAGGGCGTGACGCCGAAACAGCTCGTTCTGCTGGAGCATGAGTTCCGGCTGGCGGACCTTGGTGGCGCTCGTGGCGAAATGGCCGTGCCAGAAGAGGGTCATTTTCTCGACGAGCGGGGCCGGCGTGTGCCGCATCCGGTGCAGCCACCAGCCGGCGAGCAGCTCGGGATTGTTCGCCGCCAGGGTCACCTGCGCGAACTGGTGCATTTCCTGGTCGAACTTCACGGTTGCTTCACCCGGCGACAGGAGCCGCTTCACCGCGTCCTCGGGTCCCAGCCGCACCGCCTCATCCAGCTCTCGCGAGCTGGCCGCCAGTCCAGCGCGTCGATACAGGTGCGCCGCCAAGCGGCGGCTGAATGGTTGTTCGGCGGATGGCTCAAATCGCTGCCAGGCATCGGCAGGACGAAGGTCGGCAAGAGTCAGCGACATGGACCTGTTCCTTGCTATTTGCCGCCCGCGAGCTTCACTTCAATTGCCAGGTCCAGCCGCGAGTCGGCCACCGACAGGCCGAGCGAGGCCCCTTCGACGATGCACAGCGCGGCCAGGGCCCGGTCGATCTCAAGCTCGGCAGCGGTCCGGTCGTGCCCCTTTTCGAGCATGTTTTGCGCGACCAGCGGCCCGCGGTTTTCGGCGAGCGATTGCCACCCAATCTTGCCGTCGAGTTGCACGGCGGTGTTGATTCCGTCGCCCGCCGCCGCGCCACCCTGCACGTGTTTCATCAGCTCGATCGCCAGCGGCTTGGCACTGGCGAGGATGAACCGATCGCCGACGAACGCCACGGTCGGGGAGGCGTTGAAGTGCAGGCCTGCTTCGCCGCGCACTTTTTCGTCGTTGGGGGGCAGGTACACGCTCGACACGACGAGCGAGTCGCCGACCTTTTCGCTATTCAGGTCGAGTGGATCGATGCCGTTTTGGGCCCCGGCCACATTCAAAAAGCCCACGACGCTTTGAAACGTCACCTTGAAGATTCGTGCCGTCTCGGCCGGCTGCTTCAAGCGGAACACGGCGGCAGCGGCCGGAAGCTTGATCGCGGGCGTCACGCCCTCTTGCGGGAATTCCTGCCGCGCGACGACGACTTGCACCCCCGGCTCGAGCTTGCCGAGAATTTCATCGCGGAAGTCGCGGCCCGCGAAGATCGTCTTGAGGCCGCTCTCGGCCTCGGCGAACTTCGCGTTGATCCCCTCGTCGAACAGATCGGGCGCATGCCGCCAGAGCGATGCAAAATCGCGATAGCTC
>JAKEHX010000535.1 GCA_022614795.1 Planctomycetaceae bacterium
GGATCCGCGAGGAGCCGCTCGATCAACCGGGCCCGCTTGTCGCCGGCCGTGTCGGCGACAAACTGCGCGACCTCATCGGCCGATGGCGTGATGCCCACCAGATCGAGATGAATCCGCCGGATGAAAGCCTCATCGCCGATGATCGCCGTGGGCTTGACGCCCGCGGCCGCGAGCCTGGCGTCGATGAAGGCGTCGACGCTCTCCAAGTGGGGCAGGCTTCCAGCCTGCCGATTCGGTGGCAGGCTGGAAGCCTGCCCCACGTATTTCTTCGCATACTCATGCCGCCGTTTCCAGTACTCCGCATACTCCTTGCTCGCCGCCTGCCGTCGCTCTTGATTGATCCACACCAGCTCTTCCCGACGCGCCCGCTCAAACGCCAGCCAGCCTTCGTCGGTCAATGAAAATGCCGCGTACTCGCCTCGCGCACTGCTGGGCAAGCCAGCAGTGGCACCCGACTCCTGGTCCCTGGCTCCTGGCTCCTGGTCCCTGGCTCCTGGCTCCTGGTCCCTGCCTGCAAACCCCACGACCCAAAACCCGTCGCTCCCCGCCGGCGCGATCGCCACGCTCGCCTCGCCCGCCTCCAGCCGCCGCTTTTTTCCGCCAACGAATAGCTCCAGCTTCACCCGATGCCAGCCTTCGGTCAGCTCCACCTCGCCGGCCGCCTCCTGATCTCCCGGCTGGAGCGGGCGGATGTTCGGCGAAATCTTGCTCTCGACCGGCCGGTACGGGTTGTGTCCGTCGCTGCGCGACGTGGGAAAGCCGTTTTCGGCAATTAGCTTGTCATCGATGTAAAGGCGCGCCGCACTGCGCGACCGCACCAGCAGCCGCTGCTTGCCGGCCAGCTTCAGCTCGGTATGCAGCCACAGCACCAGCGGGTTGGTGCGGTCCTCCTGAATGCCGTGGGCGTTGTACTTCTTCGGCAGCTCGACCAGGGCCAGCTCCCGCTGCGTGAACCGCTCGCTCGGCGTTGGCGGCACAAAGTTCCAGTTCCATTCGTCCGGCAGCCCTTCCAGCACTTCGACGAGCACGCTGTCCCGCGGGATCGGCACATTGGTGACATAGGGCTTCGGCTGGACGACCTGCCAGCGGGCCGCGATCCGCTCGGCGGGCAAAGCCGAGCGGTAGATCGCGATTTCATCGATCCCGCCGCGGAACGAGTTGCCGGGGTTGTTGCCAGACGCCGAGCCGATCCAGATCTGATCGTCATCGACGACCGGGGCCTCGTCGGTCTGCCCGCCGTAGTCCCACTTCCCTTTGCTCGGCTTGCCATCGACGTAGCCGCGGAGCGAATCCCCCTTGCCGAACGTATAGACGACGGCGATGTGATGCCAGCCGCTGCCCGGTGCGAAGCCCGCGTCGCTGGTCCAGCGGTGCCAGTCGTCCTGGTTGCTCTTCCGGTTGGCCGCGCCGCGGAACAGGAAGTTCAACCGGCACGTGCCCCCTTGCCCGGCGAGCCGCAGCGACCAGTTTTGATTGTCGGCTGCGGCGCCCTGATTGCCGGTGCGTCCCTTGCCGATCACATACACCTGCTGGCCGTCGCCGAGCTTGGTCGGGCTGACCCAGGCTTCGAGCGTGATCGTGTCGCCGGCCGCGAAATCGAACGGGCTGCCCGCGCCCGGATCGTCGTCCCGCAGGGACGCAGGTTCATTGAAGCGGATCGACGCCGGCTCATCGAACACTGCCGCGGCGTTCTGCGCGTCGAATAGCGGGAACTTCGCCTGCCGCGGCCCTTTTTCATTCCACTTCACCGGCCCTGCCACCTGTGCCGGCTTCCAGAGCATATAGGAGCCATCCTGCTCAGCCGCCCCGGTTTCGTCCTCCATACGCCAATAGGCCACCGGCTTATCGGCCCGGACAATCTCCGGATAAGCCGTCCGCTGCGGCAGTTTGGCATCGTCGGAGTCGTTCTGGGCGCGCGCCAGACCGCCGCAAATCCCGCACGACAGCACGACGACCACGCACGATTTGAGCGAGCGAAACATGAGCACGGCCCTCGAGAATTTTCCGACGCTGGCAGCGTCGGCCACGGGATAACACCAGCCAGCCCATCCAGACTATGACAACCGGCCGCAAATCGCAATTGCGATGGGCGGTCCGTCGAAGGCGTTGTTGCGGGGGTTCCGGGATCAGGGTTCGGGGTTCCGGTACTTGGTACTAGGTACTGAGTACAGAGTACCGAGTACCAATCCGCCATCCGCTACCCGAAATCCCAATCTGAAATCTGAAATCTGAAATCTGAAATCCGAAATCTCATCTCCGCAGCCGCTCACACACTTCCGGCAGCGGATAATCGAGCAGCGACAGCCCTTCGATATGGGCCACTTCCTTGAGCCGCTTCCAGCCGCGGGTGACCAGCCGCTCCTGCTGGCGGACATAAGCCGGGTCGAGCTGGCGTTTGTCGAACGGGCCCTCGATGGCGATCGGCTCGAATTCGGGGTCAACGATGAACTGGGCCAGCGTGGGGTTACAGCGGATGTGGCGCTCGCGGGTGGTGTGGAGCGTTTCGGGATCGACCTGGCCGATGACGTAGCGGAGGTACAGATCGCTTTCCCAGATGTTTTCGACATCGCCGCCACAGACGTCGCAGAGATAGCCTTCTTCGCATTTGGCCATTGGTACTTGTCAGTTGTCATTGGTCATTGGCCGTAGCTGAACTCGCCAGAGTTCAGGGAATTTCCTGAAGTCTGGCGACTTCAGCTACCACTCACTACTCACCACTCACCACTCACTACTCACCAGCTCCTTGAGCGCTTCGATCACGGCGTCGTCGTGGCCATCGACCTTGACCGCCTTCCAGACCTTCTTGATCACGCCGTCCTTGCCGATCAGGAACGTCGAGCGGGCGATGCCCATCGACTTCTTGCCGTACATGTTCTTCTCGCGCCATGCGCCGAACTGCTCGGCCACACGGTGATCGGGATCGGCCAGCAGCGGGAAGTTGAGCTTATATTTGTTCTTGAACTTGACGTGGCTGGCGACGTCGTCGGGGCTGACGCCGTAGACCTTGGCCCCCAGCTTTTTCAGCTCCGCCGCCCGGTCGCGAAAGGCGCAGGCCTCTTTCGTGCAGCCGGGCGTGTCGTCGGCCGGATAGAAATAGAGCACGACGGGGCTTCCCTTGAGGTCGGCCAGCTTGACCTTCGACCCGTCATCAGCCGCAAGGGTAAACGCGGGCGCCTTGGAACCTGCTTCGAGCCAGTCAGCCATGGGGTGCCTCGGGAGTGGGTGAGTGAGTGAGTGGTGAGTGGTGAGTGGTGAGTGGTGAGTGGTGAGTGGTGAGTGGTGAGTGGTGGGTGAGTGAAAAATCTGAAATCTGAAATCTGAAATCTGAAATCCTAAATCTCCATCCCGCCGCAGGCCTCGAACAGCACCAGCGCCTCGCGGACCTGTCGCACGTCGTGCACGCGGACGATTTGCACGCCCTGCCGGGCCAGCGCCAACGCCCCGCCAATCGTCCCCGCCAGGCGATCCTCCGGCCCTCGACTCCCGACTCCCGACCCCCGACTCCCGGCCTCCGCCACCTTCCCAATGAACCCCTTCCGCGAATGGCCAACCAAGAGCGGGCAGCCCAGGTCATGCAGCCGGCCGCAGCCGCGCATCAGCGCCAGGTTGTGCTGGTGCGTCTTGCCGAAGCCGAT
This sequence comes from Planctomycetaceae bacterium, assembly GCA_022614795.1. GTDB lineage: Bacteria > Planctomycetota > Planctomycetia > Pirellulales > Pirellulaceae > CAYLLN01. Next base: position 3,636 of record JAKEHX010000535.1, read on the forward strand.
GCCCGGATCGAGGCAGATTCGTTCGCGGGCGATGCCGGCTGCGGCCAGTGCATCGCGGCGCTGGCAGAGGTACATGTAGATGTCCTCCACGACGTCGTCGTAGAACGGGTTGTCTTGCATTGTCTGCGGCGTCCCTTGCATGTGCATGCTACAGACGCCGGCCCCGCTGCGAGCGGCCAGGGCGATCATTTCCGCCGCCACCAGCCCCGTCACGTCGTTGATGATCTCCGCTCCGGCGGCGATTGCGGCTTCGGCGACGGCGGCTTTGCTGGTGTCGATCGACAGGATCGCATCCGGCCGCAGGCGGCGGACCTCGCCAATCACGGGCAAAACGCGGGCCAACTCTTCTTCCGTGGACACCGGCGCAGCGTACGGCCGCGTACTCTCGCCGCCGATGTCGAGAATGTCCGCCCCGTCGTCCAACAGCCGCAGGGCATGATCGACGGCGGCCCGCGTATCAAGGAACTTGCCGCCGTCGGAAAAGCTGTCGGGCGTGACGTTGACAATGCCCATCAGCCGCGGCAGCCGGGCGAATTCCAGCGTCCTGGTTCGCAGCCGCCAGGACGCGGCGCGCAGCATTGCTGGCGGCGGGGAAATCGAATCGGCAGCCATGCATTTATCTTAGCCGCCCTTAGGTTTCGCCGTAGCGGAAGTCGCCAGACTTCCGGGTGTTCGGCGCAGCGCAGCCACGGAACTCTGGCGCTTTTCCGCTACGAAAACAGGTCCACCGCCGAAACTGGGCGCGGGCCGCGGGGTTAAAACGCGACGACGCTCGCCCGCCTACCCTTTCGCATGGGCCCTTAAAATGCCATCTCGACGCTTGACAATTGCGCTCCTGGTCTTGGCTTCGTTGTCGCTTGTGGGGGCCGACTGGCCGCAGTGGCGCGGCCTCAATCGCGACGGCAAAGTGGCCGATTTCAAAGTCCCCGCCGCCTGGCCCGCCGAGCTGAAACAAAAGTGGGACGTGATCGTGGGGGACGGCGTGGCCACGCCAGCCCTCGTCGGCGATCGGCTCTATGTCCACACCCGCGAAGGGAGCAACGAAGTCGTCCGCTGCCTCAATGCCGACACGGGCGAGGAAATCTGGAAGGACGAGTATGCCGCCGGCGGAGCCGAGGGAGCGGCACGGTCGTTTTCCGGGCCGCGCGCGTCGCCCGCCGTCGCGGAGGGAAAGGTGGTGACGATCGGCACGCGCGGCCAGATGCGCTGCTACGACGCCAAGTCGGGCCAGAAGTTGTGGGACAAGGACGACTTCAAGGCCTGGCCGAGGTTCTTCGCGTCCGCGTCGCCGATCATCGTCGATGGGCTGGTCATCGCGCAGCTCGGCGCCGAAAACAACGGCACGGTGGCCGCCTATGACCTGGCCAGCGGCGAGCAGAAGTGGAAATGGTCGAGCGCCCCGACTTCGTACTCCTCGCCGGTGCTCATGACGGTGGATGGAACCAGGCTCATCATCGGCCAGGTAGGCGACGGCATCGTCGCGATCAATGCGGCCGACGGCAAACACGTCTGGGAGATGTACTTTGAAACGGGCGGCAGCCGCTACAAGGCGGCGACCCCGATTGTCGATGGCAACACGCTGATCTATCTCGACGGCCCGGCGCGGGCGGTGAAGCTTAGCAAGGAAGGGGACAAGTTCGTCTCGACCAAGGCCTGGAGCAACGACGCCAGCCGCGTCGAATACAACACGCCCGTCCTGAAGAACGGCCTCTTGTTCGGATTGAGCGGCCGGAGCGAGCTGTTCTGCGTGGATACGAAGGACGGCAAGACGCTGTGGAGCGCGGCCATCGCGCCGACGCCCGCGGCGGAAGCGCCAGCGCCGTCAGCGCCCGCCGGTGGATTCGGCGGCAAGGGGAAAGGCCGGGGAATGGGGGGCGGCCAGGGGGGCTACGGCTCGGTCGTCGATGCGGGGGAGGTGCTCTTCGCCCTCACCCCCAGCTCGCAGCTCGTCGTCTATGAGCCGAGCGACAAGGAATTCAAAAAGCTGGCCAGCTACAAAGTGGGCGACAAAGCGACGTACGCCTATCCGATCATTGCCGGCAACCGGATTTACATCAAAGACGCGGATTCGGTGACGCTGTGGACGGTGGAGTGAATGGCACTTTGCCAACTGTTTAGCGGAATGGCGAAATCCCGCGCAGCTTGTCTGCGTGGTGCACCATGGCGAGCAAGTTCTTTCCCACGCTCCGTCATTAGCTACCAGTTGCGGGACTCGGCAAGTGCGCGGGCCTTGTCGCGACACTCGTCCGGAACATAGTAGCGAAATCGCTTCTCGCGTACTCCAGTCACAGTAGCAAGGCGATCCAAGATCGTCGAAATCTCACGTGGCTTCCCTCCCTGGTCAGGCTGGATCATTATCGCGTTGTACGGGTCTTGCTCTCGCTCTTCCTTCTCCGGGATGTACGGGTTGTAGATCGTCAGTTTCAGGTCATCGCGCAACATGTAATAATTTGCGTCGAAATCCTCGGCACCAACCACTCGTGCCAACTCACTCTCCCACCGGGTGCGTTCATCACCAACAGCGGCTTCCGCCACGGGATCATTCAGGACGCAAAGGCGATCGCGGAACAGGAATCGCCTTGCCAAGTCACTGAGCACAGGGTCCGGGTGTCGAGTCCACACCTGCATCTGATAGACCAGCGTCGCATCCTCCATTGCCAAATAGTATTTGACAGTCGGAGGCCTGGCGTCAAGAAACTCAGCAATTTCGCGGACGAGCCAAGCATCGCGCCCGTCGATGCGCAAATCTGTCGCACGTCGCCACGCAGCATGGATTACTTTCTCGAACCCGCGGGTCGTCTTGTGCTGGTAAACCTGGTTGTACATGTAGAACCTCGAAAAGATGTACTCCTCGATCGCGTACATCGCCTTCTCCGGCCAGACGAGAATCTTGAAATCGTCGTCGGTCATTTGCAGGGCAAAGGAATTAAGTATCCGATACCAGTCGAAGTGGCCGTAGCCGGCTCCGGTGAAGAAACTGTCTCGACCTAGGTAATCCAGCCGGTCAACGTCCAGTTCGCTCGACAGGAGAGTTTTTTGCCACGGAGGGCGGTCGTGATTGTCCTTCTGTATCAAAGCCACGATTTGATCCACGGGAATGTCGTGCTCCGTGAGCTTTTGATGGACTTCCGTGTCTGGATTTTGCAAGATTTCGCACGACCACTTCTCGTGCTCGATACCCAGGGCCGGCTCGAAGAGATGGGAAAACGGCCCGTGGCCAACGTCATGCAATACGGCCGCCGCAAGAAGAGGGTGTTTGGCCCGCTCTACGTCTGGTCCGCGTTCCAGCGTCTCGATGTGACGCCAGGCCACCTGCATTAGGTGGACAACACCCAACGTGTGAGACAGGCGGCTGTGGTCCGCGCCTGGATAAGTGAAGTGGCTCACGCCAAGCTGGCGGATGCGCCGTAGACGCTGAACCTCCGCGGTGTCGATCAAGTCAAGCAACCAGTCGTCGCGATCCCGGTCGATGGCAACGTAGTTGTAGAGCGGGTCCCGAAAAATCTTGGTGCTCATGTCTCGGAGGGGACAACTCGCTCCGCCAGCGCAATGGCTCTTTGCATTTGAGGCGAATCTTGATTTACGCGCTTGAAGTCACATGCCTTTGCAACGGCTTCATCCCAGTTGTGTTGACAACGCTTGAAGTACGCGACGGTGGCGGCGAGTTCAAGCTCGCGGGGCTCGACCCTCACCAGCTCGCGAGCCAAGTCCTCAAAGGGTGAAAACACGGCGGCGGCGGCTTTCCCCTCTGGCGTGGCCTCGAACGACCTAATCTGAACTTGAGTTCTGGGGGTAAGTTCGTAGTTGAACTGTTGTCCGGCGGGATTGGCGACCGGTTCTTCCTTGAGCAACTCCAATTGCGTCATTTCGTCGGTCAGCCGCGCGACATCGGCAGAATAGGGGCCGAAGTAGTGCAACGAGTAATCGGCCTCCAATGGACAGCCCGCCGACTGCAGTAGGTAGACGACCTTCTGAAGTGCTTTCCGCGTGCGTAGCGTCCCTGCAAATTGCACCAATTTTGCTAAGTGATACCGCTCCATCGCGCTCATCCTATTGCTTTGAATCACACGTCCACGCGCTATGTACGCATGTGCGCCATCCTAGGTTCGGCCACCTACCCGAGCAAGGGCGATCGACATTTTTTCCACTGTAGGCACACGCTAGCTGCTAGCGGCGCGGTGCCAGCATATCCGCGTGGGGTGCGGTCCGCAACCAGCACGGTCAACGGAACTGGAATAGAGGGGCGAAACGGAGGGGATTACTCAACTTGCCCCTCCGCCGTCGTCGGGTCGATTACTTCCCTGATCACCGATACCCGATTCGCCGGAAAACCGCCTTGCCGGGCGTGCTCGCGCACCATTTCTTCGCTGGGCGCGATGTAGATGCAATAGACCTTGTCGTCGGTCACGTAGCTCTGGACCCACTGGATTTGCGGCCCGAGCTTTTGCAGGACGCCACACGACGTTTGCGAAATCGATCGCAGCTGGTCGGCCGTCAGCTTTCCCGCGCCGGGAATCTCGCGCTCAATCACGTACTTCGGCATCGCTCGCCTCGCCTGGGCTAGAGTCTGGCAGTTTACTTGGCTGCGGATTTCTGTTGGCGTCCACGCTGCAATTGGGGAACATCGGGGCCACCGCGCCGTAGTCATCGGCTGTGCTGCCGCTGAGCATCAAGCTCTTGAGCTTCGGCAGCGACTGCAGCGGCGTCAACCCCTGGGGCGTGACGCGCGTGTGCTGGAGATCGAGTTCCGCGAGGTTGGGAATCTTGGCCAAATGGACCACGCCAGCGTCCGTAATCGCGCTCAATCCATCCAGGCGGCCAATCCATAAATCGGTCAGCTTCGCGTGGCCCGCCAGGTGTGCCAGGCCGGCATCGGTGAACTTGTTCCCCTGCATCGACAGCCCTTCCAAATTGGACAGCTTCGCCAGCGTCTCCATGCCGCGATCGCCCACCTGCGACGAACTCAGGTGGATGTACTTCAGTCGCGGCATCCCCCGCAGATGGGCCACGCCCGCGTCGGTGATGTGCTGGCCGTCCCACTGATAAAACGACTCCAGCCGCTTCAGCCGGCCGACCGCCGCCATTCCTTCGTCGTCGATAAAAGGCCCGCTGATGAGTAGCCACCGAAGCCGCGGAAAATGAGCCAGTTGCGGGGCGATATTCACCGGCGGCTTGGTATTGTCCTGTCGCTCTTGGCCGTCCCCCTCATAGACCATGTTGACCTCGACCACGTCGTGGAAGAAGTCGATGCCGACGAGCGTCAGGAGCCACTTGGGCTCCCACGGTCTTGCCTGGGGGTCAATGCTCGTGACAAGCGAATCGGGGCGCTCGTAGTCGTAGTGCACCCAGCCCCCCGCGGCGCGGATGCCCGCCACCGCCTCCTTCTGCTGCTTGGCCCGGTGCAGTTGCCAGGCGAGCAGAATGCAAAACAACGTCACGCCGCCGAGAAACGCGCGGAGGCTGAACCGCAAGCCAAAGCGGCGGGAAGGAGACCGATCGTCAGCGACTGCGGATGTCATAGCGAACGGTTCGGGCTGGCTTGGACCGACGCTCCAACTCCGCGGGTCCTTGTCTTTGGGTGGTGAGTGGTCGGAGGTCAGAGGTCGAAGGTCGGAAATCGGAGGTCTGCCGTACTCAGTACTCAGAGGTTGTGAATCTTTCGTAGCTGAAGTCGCCAGACTTCAGGTTTTTCCGCGGATTCGGAACTCTGGCGAGTTCCGCTACGGGATTCATTCACA
>JAKEHX010000536.1 GCA_022614795.1 Planctomycetaceae bacterium
ATCGCGGGCGTCGTCGTAGCGAGCGGCCAACTCGTCCAGATTCTTGGCCGCGACAATGTGCTGTTCGACCGGCTCGTACTTGTCGAGGGCCGAAGTCCGCGGTTCGACCAGCAGCACAAACACGTGGCGAAACGACTGGACGGCAACGTGCAAGAGTGCGTAGGTTCCGAGGACGACCAGCACAATGGGCAGGGCTTTCATAGGACCCGGTTGTACCACGGGTCACGGCCCGCCAGCGAGGGCAGAATGCCGCCAGAAGTCAAAGGTCAGAAGTCGAAGGTCAGAGGTACGCTGCACCGTCTCTCCGTCTCTCCCTCCGTCCCGCCTACTCAGCACGGACCGGGCTTCGCAAGAGGTCGGAGGTCGGTCAAGAGCCGTTGGCTACCCCACCGCTTCGCTGCGGGCGTAGGAGCCGAGGATTTCCAGCCGGTCGGTCTTGCGATTCAGGGCGTGCAGGGCTTTCTTGACGCGTGAATCGGACTGGTGCCCTTCCAACTCGACGAAGAACAGATACTCGTTCTTCGAATTGGCCATCGGAAACGACTCGATCCAGGTCAGATTGAGCCGGCCCCGCTTGAAGATGTTCATCGTGTCGGCCAGGGCGCCCGGCTTGTGCGGGATCTCGAACATCAGAGCGGTCTTGTCGCGGCCGGTGCGGTGCGGCTCCTGGCCGCCGATTACGGCAAATCGCGTGACGTTATTCTTGTTGTCCTCGATCATCGAGTCGATCGCGACCAGGCCGTAATACTGCCCCGCTTCGAGGCTGGCGATGGCGGCCGCGCCGGGCTTGTCGGCGGCGATCTGAGCGGCGACCGCCGTGCTCGTCATCTCGACCTGCTTGGCGCCGGGCAGGTTCTTCGCCAGCCATTCGCGGCACTGCGAAAGGGCTTGCGGCTTGCTGTAGACTTCGACGACCTCGCCGCGCGGGCATTTGCCGAGCAGGTGGTGGTGAATCGCCAGTTGCACTTCGCCCGTGATTCGCGTCGGCAGGCGGGCGAACATGTCGAGCGTGTCGGCGATCCGGCCGTCGGTCGAATTCTCGATCGGTACGATGCCGTAGTCGGCCTGGCTGAAGTGGATCGACTCAAAGACCGCCTTGATGGTGGCTACGGGCGTCAGGTCCAGGCCGTCGCCGAATCGCTCGATCGCCGCCAGGTGGCTGAAGCTGTAGCGCGGCCCCAGGTACGCGACGCGCACCGGCTTGACCATCGTGCGGACCGCGCCGTGCAGCTCGCGAAAGATCGACCGCAGGGCCCGTTCGTCTAGCGGACCCTTGTTCTGCTGGATCAGCTCCGCCAGCGACAGTTGCTCGTCGGTCAGGTCGTAGAGCGGCGCACCGTTGTTCTGGCGCAGCTTGGCCAGCTTTTGACTCGCCCGAGCCCGGTCCGACACTACCCGGAGCAGATCTCGATCGAGCCGCTGGATTTCCTTCTGCACCGAGCTGGTCGAGCCGGAACTCTTCCTTTTCTTGGTCATGACAGTCGTGGGTCAGGATGGGGAGACAGCTAAACCAAAAACGTAAGAAGGGGGGTGCGCAAGCTTACGTTGTATGACAATGTATGTCTCTGGCTCCGGCACCCGACGCGATGATGACGGTTATGCCGGCGAGTGTAAATCAATTGGGGTGGAGTTGCGACCATGGGGACCGGGCACTGGCGGGCCAAATTGGCAGTCGCCAGCATGTGCCACCACTGGCCTTTTGCGGAGGCTGAGCGGCGCGTGCCAATTTGACAGATTTCCTCTGCCGGCACTGAGCCGGTACCGCGTCGCATCGAGCGCGATTGACTGTAACCTATTGCTGACAAACCACTTACGACACTGCAATCGGACTGGCGGACAAACTGGCACGCACTTTGCCAATCCCACTAAGGTCGATGGTTTTGGGTCGATTCGACCGCTGGGCGGCAGGCTGAACTTTTCGCCAAACAGCACCAGCAGACAATTCCAACTGACAACTTAAACTGACAACGCAAGTCACAAGCGATTCGCACAAAGGAGCTGAACATGGCCGCGGGTGAGAAGATCATTGGCATTGACCTGGGTACGACGAACTCGGTCGTGTCGATCATGGAGGGGAGCGAGCCCAAAGTGATCGCCAATGCCGAAGGCAATCGGCTGACGCCGAGCGTCGTCGCGTTCAACGACAAGGGGGAGACGCTGGTCGGCGAGCCCGCGAAGCGGCAGGCCGTCACCAACCCCACGCGCACGGTCTATTCGATCAAGCGGTTCATGGGCCGCCGGCACGCGGAGGTCGAGACCGAAGAGAAGATGGTGCCGTACAAGGTCACGGGCGGGCCGCAGGACTATGTGAAGGTCAAGATCGGCGACAAGGAGCACACGCCGCAGGAGATTTCGGCCAAGGTGCTGCGCAAGCTCAAAGAAGCGGCCGAATCGTACTTGGGGCACAAGGTCAACAAGGCCGTCATCACTGTCCCGGCCTACTTCAACGACGCCCAGCGGCAGGCGACGAAGGACGCCGGCCAGATCGCCGGCCTGGAAGTCGCCCGCATCATCAACGAGCCGACGGCGGCCGCCCTGGCCTACGGCCTCGACAAGAAGAAGGAAGAGAAGATTGTCGTGTTCGATCTCGGCGGCGGCACATTCGACGTGTCGGTGCTTCAGGTCGCCGGCGGGGGCGGTGAAGAGACCAAGGTCTTCGAAGTGATCAGCACCAACGGCGATACCCACCTGGGTGGCGACGACTTCGACGAGGAGCTGATCAAGTACGTGGCCGGCGAGTTCAAGAAAGAGAACGGCATTGACCTGCGGAAGGACCCGATGGCCCTCCAGCGCCTTCAGGAGGCGTGCGAGAAGGCCAAGAAGGAACTCAGCTCGCTGCCCCAGACCGATATCAACCTGCCGTTTATCACGATGGTCGATGGGGTGCCCAAGCACCTGACCATGTCGATCAGCCGCAGCAAGTTCGAGGAGCTGGTCGATCCGCTCATCGAACGGTGCCGCAAGCCGGTGCTCCAGGCCCTTCAAGACGCGAAACTTCAGCCCAGCCAGATCGACGAAGTCGTGCTGGTCGGCGGTTCGACGCGCGTACCCAAGGTGCAGGCCCTGGTGAAGGGTATTTTTCAGAAAGAGCCGCACAAAGGGGTCAATCCCGACGAAGTGGTCGCGGTCGGCGCGGCCATTCAGGGCTCGGTGCTGGCCGGCGAGCGGAAGGACGTGCTGCTCCTCGACGTGACGCCGCTGACGCTGGGCATCGAGACCGAAGGTGGCGTGCTGACGCCGCTGGTCGAGAAGAACACCACCGTGCCGACCGAGAAGAAACAGGTCTTCAGCACGGCAGCCGACAATCAGACGGGCGTAACCGTCCGCGTGTTTCAGGGCGAGCGGAAGATGGCGACCGACAACCGCCTGCTCGGCGAGTTCGACCTGTCGGGCATTCCGCCGGCTCCGCGCGGCGTGCCCAAAATCGAAGTCAAGTTCGACATCGACGCCAACGGCATCCTCAACGTCAGTGCCAAGGACCTGGGGACCGGCAAGGAGGCGAACGTCAAGATCCAACAGTCCTCGGGCCTGTCGAAGGACGAGATCGACAAGATGCGCCGCGACGCCGAATCGCACGCCCAGGAGGACAAGGAACGCTTCGAGCTGGCCACGCTCCGCAACCAGGCGGACAATATGTGCTACCAGCTCGAGAAGATGATGAAGGAGCACGCCGACAAGCTGACCGAGGCCGATCGGGCGCCGCTTACCAAGGCCATCGAAACCACCAGGGAAAAGGCCAAGGGGACCGATGCCGCGGCCATCAAAAGCGCGATCGAGCAGCTCGAAGCGGCTTCACACGCGTTCAGCAAGGTGCTCTACGAGAAGGGCGGCGCGGGCCAGGCTGCCGGCGGCGACGCGGGCGCCGGTCCCACGGCTGGTGGTGCTTCATCCGAGAAGAAGCCCGATGACGACGTAATCGAAGGGGAGTTTGAGGTGAAGAAGTAGCTTCTTCGGCGCCTAACCTCGTGCTGGCCCTTCACTGTTCGCCGCTGCGTGGTTCTAGCCGCGCAGCGGCGGCATGATGTAGCCGTGGGCGCAAGCCCACGGTTGCGATGCGCCGACCAGAATCGAAAGCCCCGAAGGGGCGACACAAGGGCGTCACGAGTCCGAGTTGGCGACTGGCAAAGCCGCTTCATTCTTGAACGTATCCCAACGGTCTTTGAATTGTGCAATGTTTTTTAAGTACACCGAATACCAGACGGTCTTCCGTGTCTTCGAAGGTTGATCCACTCGAACCTTGGCTGTCACAACCTTGCTCGGAACGATGAAGAACTCAGGCCGGTTTCGCCGGAGATTTACGAATACATAGACAAAGTTCTTGGACTTGATCCGGCTCGTTTTGGCGCTCACTAACCAGAAATTGAATGTGCTCGCGTTCGTTTTCACTTGCACTGCATACGTCTCCTGGCACAAAGCATCGGTGATCAACAGGTCGGCAGTGTGAGCGCTCCTCGAAGTGGGAGACACAATAAACGAGCGTTTCGATAGTTCGGCGGCAACGAGATACAGCCCGGTCATGCCGGTGAATTGGTGCTTTGATACCACTTGATTCACTCCGTTGCACTGTGTCGCCCCTTCGGGGCTCTGAGAAAAAATCTGTTGCTCGCCTACCGTGGGCTTGCGCCCACGGCTAAATCATGTCGCCGCTGCGCGGCTGATTTCCCGCCGACCACGTTAACGCCACAAATATCGCTCTTCGTACTCGACCCGATTTTTCTGAAGCAGCGCCAACAGTTCGTCCTTGAATGTCATGCGCTTGTGCCGGTTCTTCTGGTTGCGAATGTAACCGCGGACGCGTTCGACTTGGGACTCGCTAACCGTGAACGCCGCGAATCCATCTTGCCAGGCGAACTTGTAGATTCTCGACCGCTCATTGAGCCATTTCGACGAGTTGGCTTTGATGTCCCGGACTGAATCCGATAGTGCCAGCTTCGGTGGCAATTTCACGAGCAAGTGAATGTGATCCGGTATGCCATTGATTTCGAGCAGCTTCCCGTCGAGCCCCTTCACGATTCCGCCCATGTAACCGTGTAGATCTTCCTCGATCGCAGCGGTGACCAGTTGTCGCCGCTCCTTGGTACTGAAGACAATGTGATACAGGAGATTCGTGTAGGTTCCGGCCATTGTTGCAGCTCCACGGTGTCGCCCCTTCGGGGCTGGGCGAGAATTTGGGGCTAGCGTACCGTGGGCTTTCGCCCACGGCTACATCATGCCGCCGCTCTCGTGGCTGAAGCCCAGTCCCACGAATTGGAACGCTGTTTGCCCTATCACGTCAGCGGCGAGAAATCCCGCCAAAATGAAAGGAAACAACATGGCATTCCGCTTCGACAAACTCACGATCAAGGCTCAGGAGGCCGTGCAGCACGCTCAGTCGCTGGCCGCCGAAAAGGGGCATGCCGACATGGACTCGTTGCACCTGTTGGCCGCGCTGGCAGGCGAGACCGACGGCGTCGCCAGGCCCATTCTGGAAAAGATCGGCGTCAATGTTGGCCAGCTTTCCCGCATGGTCGAAGGCGAGCTCGATCGCCGGCCCAAGGTGAGCGGCGGTTCGCAGCCGCAGCCCAACCGCCAGCTCATGGCGGTGCTCGAAGGGGCCATGAAAGAGTCAGCCGCAATGAAGGACGAGTTCGTCTCGGTCGAGCATCTGCTCCTGGCCCTGACGAAGACCGACTCGCAGGCCAAAAGCCTCATGGAACTCAACGGCGTTCGGGACAAGGACATCCTCGAAGCGCTCAAAAGCGTCCGCGGATCGGCCCGCGTCACCGACCAGAGCCCCGAGGGGCAATATCAGGCCCTGGAGAAATATGGCATCGACCTCGTGCAAAAGGCGACGCAGGGGAAGCTCGACCCGGTCATCGGCCGCGACAACGAAATCCGCCGCGTGATTCAGGTCCTATCGCGCCGCACCAAGAACAACCCCGTGTTGATCGGCGAGCCGGGCGTCGGCAAAACGGCGATCGTCGAGGGGCTGGCCCTGCGGATCGTCGATGGGGACGTGCCCGAAAGCCTGAAGAACCGCCGCGTCGTCGCCCTCGACATGGGCCAGCTCATCGCCGGGGCCAAGTTCCGCGGCGAATTCGAAGAGCGGCTCAAGGCGGTGCTGCGCGAGGTGCAACAGTCGGCCGGCCGGATCATCATGTTCATCGACGAGCTGCACACGGTGGTCGGCGCCGGAGCCGCTGAAGGGGCGGCCGACGCCTCGAATCTCCTCAAGCCGGCCCTGGCCCGCGGCGAGCTCCGCTGCATCGGCGCGACGACGCTCGACGAATACCGCAAGCACGTCGAAAAAGACGCGGCCTTGGAGCGCCGCTTCCAGCCGGTCTATGTCGGCGAGCCGAACGTCGAGGATACGATCGCGATTCTCCGCGGCCTCAAGCCGCGCTACGAGGCCCACCACGGCGTGAAGATCACCGACAGCGCCCTCGTCGCGGCTGCCAAGCTTTCGCACCGCTACATCACCGACCGCTTCCTGCCCGACAAGGCGATCGACCTGGTGGACGAGGCGGCCAGCAAGCTCGCGATGGAGCTCCAGAGCGTGCCGACCGAGATCGACCAGGTGCAGCGCCGCGTGCGGCAGTTGGAGCTGGCCGCCCGGCAACTGGCCGACGAGACCGAAGCTTCAGCCGCCGAGCGGAAAGCGGAGTTGGAGGCGGAAATCGCCGAACAGAAACGCAAGCTGGCCAGCCTCAAGGAACAGTGGGAGGCGGAAAAGCTCGGCGTGGGCGACGTCGCCAAGCTCCGCAAGGACCTCGACCGCGTCGAGCTGGAGTTCAAGCAGCTCGACACGTCGATCAAGGAGAAGCAATCCGCCGGCATTCCGCCCACCGAGCAGGACTATCAACAGTTGCTCAAGCTCTACAATCAGCGGCAGACGCTCGAGCAGCAAATCGAACGGGCCGACGAGCAGGCCGACGCCAAGCCGGTCGAGAAGCGGCTCCTGCGCAAAGAGGTGACCGAGGAGGAAATCGCCTCGGTCGTCAGCGCGTGGACCGGCATTCCCGTCGCCCGCATGATGGAAACCGAGAAGCACAAGCTGCTGGTGCTCGAGGAGCGGCTCCATCAGCGGGTGATCGGCCAGGACGAAGCGGTGGCCGCGGTGGCCAACGCCGTCCGCCGCAGCCGCAGCGGCCTCCAGGACCCGCACCGGCCGATCGGCTCGTTCATTTTCCTGGGCCCGACGGGCGTGGGTAAAACCGAGCTGTGCAAGGCCCTGGCCGAAGTGCTGTTCGACAGCGACCAGGCCGTCGTGCGGATCGACATGAGCGAATTCGGCGAGAAGCACAACGTCAGCCGGTTGATCGGGGCCCCGCCGGGCTACATCGGCTACGAAGAGGGGGGCAAGCTGACCGAGGCGGTCCGCCGCCGCCCTTACAGCGTGGTGCTGCTCGACGAAATCGAAAAGGCCCACCGCGACGTGTTCAACGTGCTGCTCCAGGTGCTCGATGACGGCCGCCTGACCGACGGCCACGGCCGCACCGTCGATTTCACCAACACGATCGTCGTCATGACGAGCAACATCGGCAGCACGGCGATCCAGCAGATCACGAGCGAAGGGGGCCGCCAGGAAGAAATCCGCGATGCCGTGAAGGACATCCTCAAGGAGAAGTTCCTGCCGGAGTTTTTGAACCGGATCGACGAGACGATCGTCTTCCATCCGCTCTCGCGCGACCAGATCAGCAAGATCGTCGATATCCAGCTCGACCACCTGCGCAAATTGCTGGCCGAGCAGGACGTGACGCTGGAAGTCACGCAGCCGGCGAAGAATGCGATCGCCGCGGAAGGCTACGATCCGACATTCGGCGCCCGGCCGCTGAAGCGCGTCATTCAACAACGAATCCAAAACCCGCTAGCCACGGAGCTTCTCCGCGGCCGCATCACCCCCGGTAGCGGCGTGCGGATCGACTACCGCGGCGACGAGTTCACCTTCGAGCCGCTGCCGGCGGCGACCGGCGGCGGCAAATCGGCGCGCAAAGATGGCAAGGGTGGCGGCACGAAGGTCGAGACGGTGGGGGTGAGGTAGTGCCTACCACCTTCTGGCATCGTTTAGGGCCACGGCAGTCCAACTTTCTCCATCCTCGATTTCAATGGTCCTGCTAGCGCATATTGATTCAGATTTTGCACTAGGGAGAACGCCTTGGTGGATTTCAGCCGGATCTGATCAAGCAAGACCTGGACGTCCCGCCTAGGTCTCGCTGGGTGGTCACCGAGGTTAAGAAGTGCATCGAACTGAAGGGTTAAAATCAACATCGCCAGCAAATGTGCCGGCCCGGCGTCTTCGCGTTTCGTCGCCACAAAGCCATCTTCAGAAAGGTAATTTAGCAGGCGGATCGGATCTGGATGTGCGTAACTTGAGAGGTGGCCATATAAGAGTTTATAGAGCTCGCGATCCTCGGGGAAAGGGCTCAGCCGTGCCATTTCACCTCGTGTCAACTGCGTAATCTCTCGGCCAGTCGCTACTTCGACGAGCATTGAGTAGTCATATCGACCTCGACGGTTTGTCGGGTACCGCCACTTTCCCGATTCGATGCCGAGCCTTGCCATCGCCCAATCGCCGTGATCTGACGGGCGACGAACTGCAAAGACAGTTTGCAGATAATTCTCGAATGTGGAGCGCGCCAATGTCATGGAGTCTTCGGCGTATCCTTTAAAGAGAATTACATTCGATGCAAGCATCGACTTGAGCGACTTCGCGGCATAAAAGAATGCGAATAGGCGGTTTGAACTTGGTGGCGTACTTGGATCGTTTGCTTGTCGAAGGAACAACGCCATCACGAATTGCAGTCGGACAAATTCCTCCTCCAACTCATTCGCTGCCTGTTCAAAGTGCGACGGCTGATGGATTGGAAACCCTGACTGTTCCCAAGTCCGAAACTCCGCGACTGCATCGTTCCATTCTTTCAGGTCTTCGGCGGACAGGTACTTCTTGCCAACATCACTCACCACTCTGCCCGTTTTACGGATTGCATGCTGTAGTGCTGGGTCAGTCCCAGCAGCCGCCATTATTTCATCCCACTTCTCGCCTACTTCGTCTTCAGACATAAGAAGCGCGAATGGAAAGAACAGGGGATCGCCTTCCCCAGGCGGACGCCTAAAAATGCGCTGAAACTCGGCCTCCAGCGTATCCACCAATTCGCTCGGCACACGCGGAAGGTCCGGAAGGTGTTTGTTCCCTTCTGCTCGGTCTGAACGCGACGTTTTCCAATGTTGTTCGCTACTACGATTTTTTCGCATGAAACCCTCTCCTTGGTATATGGACATGCGATGGGCCGAAAGGTTCTGCGAATATCATAGGAGGAAATTGACATCGTCATGTGGACTCGTCGTCTGAGCAGCCTTTTGCGCTACTCGCTGCGCCGGGCCCTGCGGGCTTCAGGTTGCTGGGGCACGCCGAATACCTTTCGCCGCACCGCGGCTGAATCTCGGGAGAGCGACGCTCCTGCGGAGCCGCGCGGCTCGGCGCGTTTTCCGAGGACAAGAGCCTCGCCCTCCCAGCGGTTGCTGCCGCGGCGGGCTGCTCGGTACGCTGATGGGATCACCGGCGAATTCCTCTCATGCTAACGCCCACTCAAGCCGCAATCGTGCTGCGCTGGCTACTCGTCGCTAACGGCGTGCTGACGCTCCTTGCGCTGCCGGCGGTGTTCCTGCCGACGGCTTGGATGGATGCATTTCATCGAAATCTCGGCCTGGGCGCGCTCCCCGAGGGGCCGATCGTCCAGTATCTGGCCCGCAGCGTCTCGGCGCTGTATGCGGCCTTTGGATCGCTGACGCTGATTTTGGCGGTGGACCTGGCGCGATTCGCCCCGCTCATCACCTGGTGGGGAATTACGGCCATCGTGTTTGGCGGGCTGCTCCTGTGGATCGATACCAGTGCACCGATGCCGGCCCACTGGACTTGGGACGAAGTGCCCTACCTCGTGCTGACCGGCGCCGTCGTGCTCTTGCTGCAACGTCAAGCGCGTCGGGCCGCGCGACAGCCGCAGACTGGCTAAAGCCCAATGCCAAGCCTGCTGAAGCAGGCTGACCAGCGAATGGGTCGGCATCGAGCATCTTCCGCTCGCGGAGCGAGCGGACCACGTAATAGGCGCCGCTGTTTGCAACATTTGCTTGACAAGCCGCGATGGGCGTTTGACGATAAGCGCAGCAACTTCCTCGTCCTGGGAGCGTCCAATGCGATCGGCTGTCTATGCAGTGCTGCTGGCGGGTTTGGCGATGGTGCCTGGCAAGGGATTTGCGGAGCCAGCCGGGTTCCAGACGCTGGCGATTGGCGACGCCGCGCCCGATTTTCACCTGCCGGACGTGGATGGCAAGGAGTATTCGCTGGCCAGCTTCAAAGGCGCGAAGCTGCTCCTGGTCGTCTTCACGTGCAATCACTGCCCGACCGCGCAGGCCTATGAAGCCCGCCTCAAGCAGCTCCAGGCTGATTACCGGGACAAAGGCGTGGCCCTCGTGGCCATTTCGCCGAACGACCCGCTGGCCGTGCGGCTCGATGAGCTGGGCTACACGGACCTGGGCGATTCCTTCGAGGACATGAAGCAGCGGGCCAAGGACCAGGGCTTCGAGTTTCCGTATCTCTACGACGGCCAAACGCAGAAGACGTCGCTGGCTTACGGAGTGCTGGCGACGCCGCACGTCTTTCTGCTGGACCAGGATCGCAAGCTGCGCTATTCGGGTCGCATCGATGACTCGGACGTCAAGACCGTGACCAGCCACGACGCGCGCAATGCCATCGACGCCCTGCTTGCCGGCAAGAGCGTGCCGGCCGAGAAGACCCGCGTGTTTGGCTGTTCGACGAAGTGGGCCGACAAGCGGGAAGATGCCAAGGCGTCGCTGGCCAAATGGGACCAGGAGCCGGTCGAGCTGGCGACGATCGACGAGGCTGGCGTGGCGAAGCTGGCCAAGAACGAGACGGACAAGCTGCTGGTCGTGAACGTCTGGGCGACCTGGTGCGGCCCGTGCGTCGCCGAGCTGCCCGAGTTCGTCACGATGAACCGGATGTACCGCAAGCGGAACTTCCAGCTCGTGACGATCAGCCTGGATGAGCCGGGCGAGAAGGAGGCCGCCCTTAAAGCGCTCAAGGAGCACCGCGTCGCGGCGACGAACTATCTTTCGACGATCGACAGCAAGGACAAGCTGGCGGACCTTTTGGACAAGGAGTGGCAGGGGCCTGTGCCTTACACGGTGGTGATCGCCCCGGGCGGCAAGGTGCTCTATCGCAAGAGCGGGCCCCTCGAGCCATTGGCCGTGAAGAGGGCGGTCGTCGATTTCCTCGGCCGAACGTACGCCAGCCGGAAGTAGGACACGTTCGTTCTCACGCTCCGCGTGGGGACGCACGCTTCGACGCTCTGCGTCGTTGACTGTCAGACCGGGGATGATCGATTAATGCGGGCGTGCATTCCCACGCAGAGCGTGGAACGAGAGCGACTACGAGCCACTCCATGACACGCAGCCGCTACCGCATCTACGACAACGCCTGTCCGCACTTCATGACCTGCACCATCGTCGGCTGGCTGGGCACGAGAAGATCCGACATTTCTCAGGGGGCTCATGTCTTCGATCAATGCGCCCCCCGCTCGCCTGCCACCGGCTCGAGGTCGAGGCAGACGATTTCGCTGGTGCCGCGAAGATAGAGCCGCGTGCCAACGAGGGCGGGGTGGGAAAGGAGGCCGCTTTCGCCGTCGAGCGCCTTTTGGCGGCCGAGGATTTTCATTTCGCTCGCCGCGGCATCGAGCAGGATCAGCTCGGCTTCGCCCGTGATGACGAGCAGGCGACCTGGCGCGGCGATCAGGCTGGCGTGCTCCAGAAAGGCCGGGTCCTCGCCGGTCCATAGCGGTTTGAGTTTGCTGTTCAGGTCGAGGCAGTGCAGGCCGCTGGCGATGCCGAAGAGGCGATCGCCGATGACGACGGGCGTATGTGTGTCCGGGCTGAGATCGTCGAACGTGGCGGCTGGTTCGGCGACGATGATTCCTTGCTTGTCGAACTGGAAGAGCCGCGTGCCGTTGTTCTCCGTGGCGACGATGAGCCGGCCTTGCCAAACGATCGGCGTGGGGACGTTGAAATCGCCGGCACTCGGCGGCTCGACGGTCCAGAGGCGCTTGCCGGTGGCGATGTCCCAGCCGGAAAGCGTCGTGGCATCGTGGCCGACGAGCTGGCGCTTGCCGCCGAGCGTGCCCACGACGAGCGAGCCGTAGCCGGGCGGATTGCCCGGCGTTTTCCAGACCGGCTTGCCGGTGGCCGGATCGAGGGCGACGATCGCCGCCTGCGGCCCGCCGGCATAGAGAATCAGCTTGCCATCGACCACCAGCGGCGAGCCGCACAGGCCCCACTTCAGCTCTTCGACCAGGCCGAATGCGGATTTCACGTCCAGCTGCCAGAGTGGGCGGCCGGTGGCGAGCTCCAGGCAGCTCAAGTGGCCATGGGCGCCGAGCGTGAAGCATCGCTCGCCAGCGATGAGCGGCGTGGCCCTCGGCGAGTTGCCATAGTCGAGCAGGCCGGGCGCGGGATAGCGATGGGCCCACCGCTCCTGGCCGGTGGCGGCGTCAAGGCAACGGAAGACGTCGAACTGGTCGTCCAGCTCGCGGTCGGAGAGGACGACGAGCGTGCTGGTCGCGGCAACACCGCCGATTCCTCTATCGGTCAGCGTCGCGCGCCAAACGACCGTCGGCTTGTCGGCCAGGCGATCGGGGAGCGAGGGGACGAGGGCGTCGCGGTTTGTGCCGCGCCAGGCGGGCCAGTCGGCGAGGGCGGGAGGGGTGGCGAGCGCGACGTCAAATGTCTCAGGGGGCTCTCGTCCTCTATCAACGCGCCCCCCGCTCGCCGTTATCTTTTTTTTTGCGGTGCAATCGGGACGAAGCCGAGGAGCGATTCCATCGCCTGCATCAGCTCGATGTTGGTCCCCATCTTGGTCAGGGCCGCTTCGATCTTGGCTTGCTCGGCGGGCGGCAGGGCTTCGGAGACAAACGCCTCGACAAACGGCACATTGGCGGTCGTGCCAATCACGCGCAGGTCGCCTTTCTTCACGGTGCCGCAGCCTTCCAGAAGGGGCGCGGCATAGCTGGAGATGACCGTGGCGGTGCGGGCCGTGGGGCCAAGCTCCAGAATCTTCGTCGCCCCGTCGCTGCACGCGGCACAAGTCTCGGGCTTGTCGGTGGGAGTGATGCCGTGCTTTTTGAGCAGGTCGAAAGCGGCGGAGTATTTTTCGTCGCTATCTTCGGTGCCGTAGAAGACGCGATAGCCCGCCAGGTCCGCGACCGATTTGGCCGGATCGCTGGAAGCGACGACGAACAGCCCCTGCATGTCGGTCTTGCCGTCCTTGCCGGTGAGGGCGAGGACCGGGCGGAATTGCTTGCCCGCCCGTTTGCCGTCGAAGAGGACGACCGAATGCTTGCCGACGACGATGTCGGCCCGGTCTTTGGTGTCCATTTTCAGAGCGGCGGGAAGCGAGGCGTTATAGACGGCGACGACTTCGCGGCCGAGCTGGCTCGTGAGGAAGGCGGCGAGCTTGTCGTAATCGCGCTGGGCGTAGCCTTCGACGCACGGACACGAGAGCGGAGCGGCCAGCGGGTCCATTACGACCATGACCAAGGCGTCCTTGGAGATTTCGACGGTTTTTTTGGGCTCGTCGGGCTTCTTCTCGGCGGCGAGGGCCGGGAGAGCGGCGAGGAGCAGAGCGAGGGGGAGGAGATTTTTCATCTGGGTTTCAGAGATTGAGGACCGGTCAGCACGCCCACGCAAGCGTGGGACGTGGCACCCTTTCGTGGCAGGTTGCAAGCCTGCCCCACTATTCGCCCGCCGCTTCGGCTTTCTTCGCGGCGAGGATGATGATGCGGCTGCCGGGGAGATCGCAGAAGTACACGCGGTCCCCCTTGGGCGAAGCGGCGACGGCGACGTTCTTGCAGCCTCCGGTGAGCTTGGCATAGCCCACCAGGCCGAGGAATTCTCCCGTGGCGCTGAAGCGTTTGACGATCCCTTCCGATTCGGCCGTGATGATGTCGCCGGTCGCACAGACGCGGCAGTTCATCGGGTTGCAGCAGCCGCCGAAGCTGAGGCCGTCGCTTTCGCGGCCACTCTTGCCGAAGGCGCTGACGAGCTTGCCGGTGCGGTCGTACTGGGCGACGCGCTTCTTGGTGTTTTCGGAGAGATAGAAATGGTCGCCGCGGGCCTGAATGTCCATCTGGCCGCAGCAGCCGCTGACCGGGCCAAGCACGCGCTCGGGATTCGCGAGATCCTCATCCATCCGCCAGATCGCGTAGCCATAACCGACCATTTCGCCACACGCGATATAGACGTCCTTCTCGGTCGCCGCGATGCCGTTGATCATTCGCAGGCGGCTGGTGATCTGCTTGACGACGTCGTCGATCTTGCGATTGGTGCGGGCCGCGACGTTCGTGTCGAAGTTCTCCAGATAGTTCTTGTAGGTCTTGAGCTGCTGCTCCTCGGTTGGCGAGCGCTGTTTGTTCTCTTCGAGCTGCTTGACGATCTGCTCGTAGACCTTCTTGGAGTTCAGGAACGATAGCTGCTCCTGCTTGAGCTGCTCTTCGGCTTTCTTTTTGAGCCCCTCCTGGTCTTTCAGGGCTTCGGCCAGGTGCGGCACTTCGACATTGGCTAGCAGCTTGCCGTCGGCCGAATACTTTGCCAGGCGGCCGTCGCCCGCGACATAGATCGTGCCGTTGGGGCCGACGCCGACCGATTGGCCGGTGAACGGCAGCGACCAGCGCTGGAGTTCTTTGCCTTCGCCGCTATAGAGGCGCACTTCGCTCGACGCGGCGGATTTGCCCGTGACGCCGATCGGTGCATAGCGGCCGGGGGCCACCAGGCCGACGATCTTGCCGTCGGGAGTGCATGAGAGAGTTTGGAGCGTGGAGCCTTCCTCCCCTTTGACTTCGACCGCGGCTATCTGCTCATGGCTGGCGGTGGCTTCCGCGCCCGGCTTGATCGTCGCTGCTTCCTCGACGGCGATCTCCACGGCCGGCTTTGACTTTGCGGCAGGCTTCTCGGCAGCGCTACTGGCGGGCTGCGCGACTTTCACAGGTGGTGAGATCAACTTGATCCGGGGCCGAACCGTCACGCGCGGCCTGGCGGGAGCTGCCGGTTCATCGGCCCCAAGTTGCATGAATCCCTGGAGTTGCAAGAAACCAGAGCCCGCCACGATGATCCATAGTCCGAGCCACCTGAAAGTGCGCATGGAAAACTCCGATTTGATGCTGATTCCCTGGTGGTGTGATTTTAGTGTGCGTGCGACGTGCAAGTCACGGGGGAATGTAACAAAGCGCTGCGGCAAGCGCAGCGAGTCGATCAACAAAGTCGAGTATTTGACGCTAGCGGAGTCGGTTCCCGCAGGCATGAATACTCGTCCTCGTCCTCGTCCTCCTCCTCGTCCTCGGTTCGGCCGGTGCACAATCGAGGACGACGACGAGGACGAGGACGAGAACGAGGGCAAACTCTGGCAACTTTGGCTACGATACAACGATGCCCGTGCCGCGCCTGATCCTCGCCAGCAGCTCGCCGCGCCGCCGCGAACTATTGTCCGAGGCGGGCTATCAGTTCGAGGTCGTTCCGCCCCACGAATCGGCCGAGTGCGGCGAACATACGGGCGAGTCGCCGCGCGAGCTGGTGGCCCGCCTAGCCCGGCAAAAGGCCGCCGAAGTCGCCAGCCGGGTGGAGAGCGGCCTGGTGATCGGTTGCGATACGGTGGCCGAGTGCCGCGGCCAGATTCTCGGCAAGCCGCGCGATCAGGGCCACGCCCGGCAGATGCTGGAGCTGTTGCGCGGCCAAGAGCACTTCGTGCACAGCGGCTTGTGCCTCTGGCGGCGGCCCGACGACCAAGCTCGCGTCGCGGTAGAAACCACGCGCCTGGTGATGGATGCGATCTCCGACGTGGACCTTGCCGCCTACCTGGCGACCTGCGCCTGGGAGGGCAAAGCCGGGGCGTTCGGCTACCAGGATGGCCTCGATTGGGTGCACATTGCGGAAGGGAGCGAGAGCAATGTTGTCGGCCTGCCGATGGAACTGCTCGGTCGCCTGCTGGAAGAAATGGCGTGACTACTAGAAAATGCCAGTTCATAACTGTATTATCTCCAGTCGCGTATCGAGACCTTAGACCTTGGACTTTGGACATTGGACCTTGAACCGCATGAGCTCCATCGACGAGCCAGCGCTGCCGAAAGACTTCGCCGGGACGGTCCGACTGTTCCCGCTGCCCAATCTCGTCCTGTTTCCGCACGTCGTTCAGCCGCTGCATATCTTTGAGCCCCGCTACCGCGAAATGCTGGAAGATGCCCTGGCCAGCGACGGCTTGATCGCGATGGTGCTGCTCGAGCCTGGCTGGGAGCGCGACTATGAAGGCCGTCCGGCGATTGCTCCGGTGGCCTGCCTGGGCAAGGTCCTCTCGCACGAGCGGCTGGCGGGAGGCAAGTTCAACCTGCTCTTGCGCGGAGCCTGCCGGGCGGCGATTCGCCGGGAGCATCCGGCCGAGCGGGTCTTTCGCCAGGCCGACGTCGATTTGCTCGAGGATTTCTATCCCGCGTCCAGCGCCGCCAGGCGGCCGCGCGTCCAGCGGCAACTCGTGGAGCTGGCCCGCGAGCTGTTGCCCGACAAAGCCGCCGGGCAGCAGCAGCTCGACGACCTCTTGGCCAGCCAGGTCTCGCTCGGCATGCTGACCGACATCTTTGCCTACACGCTCGGATTTCCATTTTCGACGAAGCAGCGGCTCTTGGCGGAGTGGAACGTCGATCGGCGGGCCAGACTGCTGGCGGATCAATTGAGCAAGTTGGTCCAGCGCGCGGCCCCGCCCGATTCGCCCGGCGAAGGGGCTTATCCGCCTCGATTCAGCTTGAATTAGGACACGTTGCATATTCGTCTCTCACTCGCCGATTGTTATTGTCCTGCCACTTCAGCTCCGAGTGGCCTGTGATTCTCGCGCAGCTCGCGGGCCTGGCTGTGGCAGGTGAGGATTCGCTGTTCCAGTTCGGCCAGCAGGTCTTCGTCGCTCATCGCGGCCACCTCGTCGGGCCCGATCGGCGGGCCGATCACGACCGCCAGTCGGCTGGGGCGCGGCAGCCAGCTCGTGCGCGGCCAGGACTGAAACGCCCCGTCGAGGGCCACCGGCACCAGCGGCACCCGGCTGCGGCGGGCCACGGCGATGAAGCCCGGCTTGAGCGGGGCGACCTCGCCATCGTGCGTCCGCGTCCCTTCCGGAAAGATCAGCACCAGCTCCCCCGCCTTGAGCCGCTTGAGCGTTTCCTTCAGTCCGGCGAGGCCGCTCCCTTCGCGGTCGATGGGAATGGCGTCGAGAAAGCGGATGAGTTGCGCCAGGCCCGGAACACGGAAGAGCGAATCGCGGGCCAGGTAGTTCATCCGCCGATCGCACGTCAGCCCGACGAGCGGCGGATCGAGGTGGCTCTGGTGGTTGGCGCAGACGAGCCCGCCCCCGGTGGCTGGCCAATGCTCGCGTCCCGCGACCCGCAGCCGAAAATACAACACGCTCGCGACCCGCGCGAAGACGCGGAGCGTGTCGTAGCCGAGGCGGTGGAAGAGCGTGCGGGTCATGTCAATGTCGAATGTCGAAAATCAAATGACGAAGGAATGCCCAAATGTCGAAGCACGAATGTCGCAGACGTCGAGAGGTTCGTCATTCAAACATTCGTCATTCATTCGACATTTGAATTTCGACATTCGTCATTGCTGGCTCCTGACGATCTGCTCCAACCGATCCACGACCTCCTCCGGCGTCAGGCCGTCGGTCCAGACCTCGATGGCATCGGGCGCTTTGATCAGGGCGCCGACAGGCCGCTCGGCGTCGCGGCGGTCGCGGTCGGCTTGCTGCGAGAGGACCTGCTCCAGCGTAATCGGCTCGCCGCGCGCGACAAGTTCGGCAAGTCGCCGCCGGGCCCGCTCTTCCGGCGAGGCAGTCAGGAAAATCTTGCACTGGGCCTCCGGAAACGCGACCGTCCCCTGGTCGCGCCCCTCGGTCACCGTATCGCGGCCTTGCGCGATTTGCCGTTGCAATTCCACCAGCCGCTGCCGGACGGCGACGTTGTCGGCAGCCAGATAGACGGCGGCCGAGACGTCGCTGGTACGGATCGCGGCGGAAACGTCCTCGCCATTGAGAATCGTCCGCTCATGGCGCATGTCGATCGACAGCTCGCCCGCCAGCTTGGCGATCGCGTCGCCGTCGCCGTCACTGAGTCCCCGGCGCAGGGCAGCCAGCGCCACGGCCCGGTACATCGCGCCGGTGTCGAGGAACTGAAACGAGAGCCGCTCGGCCAGGCGGCGGGCGATGCTGCTTTTGCCCGCGCCGGCGGGGCCGTCGATGGTGACGATCATGCGAGTGCGGAGTGGAGAGTGCGGAGTGCGGAGTGCGGAATCCGGACGTTGTTTTACCATAACGGCTGCGCGCTCGGATCGCGCCAGGATCCTGCGCGCACCATCTGCGGCACGAGCAGGCTGTTACATACTCTTTGCGCGCTTCGATCTTCCGCCCGGGTAGATTGATTCCCGATGTAAGCCAAGGGGAGAGCAACCCGCTGCCAGGAGCCGCACGATGAAGTCGCTTGCCGTATTTGCACTGGGCCTGATTGCGCTGGGCCTGGCGCTGGTCGCCTGGCCGGCCGGGCCAGTCGCCGCCGACGAGCCGTTTGTCCTGCCCCAGCCGGACCGGCTTGTGGAATCGCTGCGGAGCGGCGATTGGCAAGAGCGGACGCAAATCATTGCGGCACTTGGCAAGCAAACGAACGCGGCCGCGTACGAGCCGGTGCTGCGAGCTGCCCTGAAAGACGCGGACCGGTCGGTTCGCCAGATGGCGGCCATTGGCCTGGTCCAGCTCGGCGGGGTCCAACTGGGCGGGGTCCAACTGGGCGGGGTTCAACTTGGACAAGCCGACCAGCCGGTGCTCGACGAGCTGATCCGCGGAATGGGCCATCCGTGGAAGCCCGTTTATACCCGTGCGCCCGACGATCCGCACGCGGCGCGGGCCGCGCTGGTGCAGCTCGGCGACAAAGCAGTCCCCGCCTTGGCCGCGGCGCTCGTCGGCGAAAATCGCCAGGCCCGCCTTCTGGCCGTGCATGCGTTGATGGATATCGGTCCGGCTGCGAAGGAAGCCTTGCCGGCCCTGGCCCAGGCGCTTCGGACGCGCCCCAGCGAGTGCCCCGTTGCCATTTTGGAAGCCAGGTACCGGATCGACGGCGACGCGGCCGCGGCGATTCGCGGCCTC
>JAKEHX010000537.1 GCA_022614795.1 Planctomycetaceae bacterium
GGCGGCTTGGGCCGCGTCGGCGGGATCAGCGACCAATGCGGCTGATACTCGGCCCCTTCGGCGATCCACCGCTGGAGCGTCGCTTTTTGGGCGGCGGTGAGCTTTTTCTTCGTTGTAGGCGGCGGCATCACCACTTCGGGATCGGACGACGTGGTCTTCTCAACCAGCATGCTCTCGCGCGGCTTACCGGGAACTATCGCGCCCATCTCGACGGCCACGTCGCGCTTGTCCAGCCGCAGTTCGGCCTTGCGGGCGGCGCTGTCGGGACCGTGGCAGGCAAAGCAGTTCTCGGCGAGGATCGGCCGGATGTCGCGGTTGTATTCGAGTTTGGTGGTGTCCTGGGCCAGAGCCGGACCGGCGAGCAGGAGGCAACCGGCGGCGAGCGTGGCGAACCTTGCAGGATGGCGATATCGAATCATGACGTTGGTCCTTACCTTTGTTTTCCGCCGCCGTTGCTGGCGGGCTTCCGCTCGCGGAGCGAGCGGACCACGGGGGCGGTCGCTGCGGGGATCGATCGGCTCCAGTATTTCACGCCGGAGCGAATGTGCTGCGACATGGACCGGGCCGCGGCCTTGGCGTCGCCGGCCAGCAAGGCCTCAACAATTGCCAGGTGCTCGCGGCACTCGCCGGCCAGGCGGCGGTAATCGCTGCGGGCCTTGTCGTAGGCCCAAGATACATCGCGGAAGGCCCGGAACAATAGCTTCAACCGGCTCAATTCCGCGGCCAGAAAATCGTTGCCGCACGAGCCGGCCACCAGATCGTGCAGCCGGCTGTCGAGGGCCCGGGCCTGTTCGATAAATCTCGGATCGGAGCGGTCGGCGCTGCCCAGCAGCGCCTTCAGCTCCCCGGCAAGCGCCTCCAGTTCTTCGAGGTCCATCCGGCCGCAAGCCCGCCGCGTCGCTTCGCATTCGAGCACGCGGCGGACCTGGCAGACCTCGCGGACGTCTTTAGCCGTCACCTGCCGCACCAGCGCCCCGCGATTGGGCAACAGGTCGATGACCCCCACGCCCGCCAAGGCGATAAGCGCCTCGCGAATCGGTGTGTGACTGACGCCGAATCGCTCGGCCAGATCCTGGGTGACCAGATGCTGTCCGGCGCGCAACTGGCCGGTGAACACTTCGGCCAGCAGCGATTCCACAATCGCCTGCCGCCGCTGGCCGCGATCAAATGATTGGCCGTTGTGCATGGCAATGCGAGTCATGGGACAGTGATAAGGCCGCGAAGAGCGGATGAATTGGGCAGGGAGCGAAACTGGCGGGAGTGCGGGGGATTCTTCTATAGAAGAACATCTTATTTCTACAGAATTGACAACGATTTGGCAAGTCCTTTTTAAAAGTTTTCCACTTGGGTGCCATTGTTGGCGTATCATGTCGGCCTTGCCGCTTGCCACTGCGCACTTGCCCCTGCCGATGCCTAACTTGGACGCTGTCTCCAAAGATTCAAGCCGTCTCGCCTCGCTCGACCAGTTTCGGGGCTACACCGTCCTGGGCATGTTCCTGGTGAACTTCGTTGGTTCCTACGTGGCGATTGGCGAGTTCCTCCCCATCCTCAAGCACCACCACACGTACTGTAGCTATGCCGATACGATCATGCCGCAGTTTTTCTTTGCGGTGGGATTCGCCTATCGGATGACGTTCCTGCGGCGGATGGAAAGGGAAGGAGCGGCTGCCGCGTATTGGCATGCGACGAAGCGCGTGTTCGCACTACTGCTCGTGGCACTTGTTGTCCACACGTTGGGCAAGGGTGTGGCCAATTGGGAGCTGTTTGTTTCGGGGCAAGGATGGAAAGCGATCGCAGTAGGCCTCAAGCGCGACTACTTCCAGACGCTCACGCACATCGCGGTCACCTCGCTATGGGTGATGCCGGTGATCGCGGCGCGGCCTGGAGTGCGCGTGCTGTTCATGATCGGCTCGGCGGCGCTGTTTCATCTTCTGTCGCACTACTGGTACTACGATTGGGTCAATATGGCGCCTAAAGGGATCGACGGCGGGCCACTGGGGTTTCTGACCTGGACGATCCCGCTCGTCGTCGGCACGCTCGCGTATGATGCAATGAGTACGAGCGCCCGCCCACCGGTAACCAGGCTGCTGGTTTGGGGGGCGGTACTGATGTTGTTGGCCTACGCCCTGGCTTGTCTGAACCGCGTGACGCCGCCGAACAATCTCTCGGCCGCCGACGGCTGGATGGGCATTCTTGTCGAGCCGCCATTTGTGCCGCCGGCCGACGACGAGACCGTGAACGTCTGGACGATGAGCCAACGGTCCGGCAGCGCGACCTACCTGACGTTTGGGGCCGGGTTCGCCCTGGTGGTCTATGCCTTGTTCGTGCAGGCTTGCGACGTCGGCACATTCTCGGTCGGAGTCTTCCGCACGCTGGGAACTAATGCCTTGGCCGGCTACATCCTGCACGACCTGGTCGCAGCCGCGGTGAAGCCGTGGGTCCCCAAGGACAGCCCGCTGTGGTGGGTGGCGATCGGCTTCGGCCTGTTTCTGGCGGTTTGCTACGTCATCCTGCGGTACATGGAAAGGCACAAGCTGTACCTGCGGCTATAACCCCGACCACTGGTCGGGGCTTTGTAACTAGCGCTGGTTTCTTAGCACGGTGCGCTTGACCCCGCGCACCTCATGCTAATAAATTAGCATCATGAGCCGCAAACCCGCCGACGAGCTGAGCCGCCGTGAGCGGCAGATCATGAATATCGTGTATGCCCGCGGCGAGGCCTCGGCCGCCGAGGTGCAATCCGGTCTGCCTGACGCCCCCAGCTACTCTGCCGTGCGGGCGCTTTTGGCGATCCTCGTCGACAAGGGCCAACTGAAGCACCGGTCCGAGCAGGGGCGGTACATCTACGCCCCGACGCGGCGGCGCTCGCACGTCGGCCGCTCGGCCCTGCGGCGCGTGCTCGACACGTTTTACGAGGGCTCGCTGGAGAAAGCCGTGGCCGCCTTGTTACAGGGCAGCGAGGCAAATCTGTCACCCGAGGAGCTCGCGCGCCTGAGCGAACTGATCGAACAAGCCCGAAAGGAGGGACGCTGACATGTTCCCGCTATCGGCCCTGGTACCGGTGGAAGTGCTGATCGACCTGGCCGCGAAAAGCCTGGCGGTCATGGTCGCCGTCTGCCTTGCTGCCGCACTCCTATCGCGCGCATCGGCGGCGTGGCGGCACCTGGTCTGGACGCTCGGCATTGCGGCGCTATTGCTTTTGCCCGCGTTGTCGGTCGCCCTTCCAGCCTGGCGCGTGAGCTGGGTGCCAAGCTGGCCGGCGAGCGATTCATTGACGGCGGATCGTCATGCGATGAGCGAGTCCGTTGCCAATCGGGACGCGATCCCGCGCGATGAGCGGCCCGTTGCAACACCGGCAAGCGATCGTCGAGCCATCGACGTCGATGATCGCCGCCCAGCACGCACTTTGGCCGAATCGGCGCCTGCCGCCGGGCGTCGTGCCGCTGCCTTCCCGTGGAGTACGCTCGCCGTTGCCGCGTGGCTGATCGGAGCGGTGCTCGCGATTGCTCCGCTGGGGCTGGGACTATTGCAGTTGCGCCGCTTGCGGCGCGGCGCCGCGCAGGTAACCGACCCGAATTGGCTCGCGGCACTGGCCGATGCGCGGCGCCAATTGCACGTCAAGCAGCAGGTTCGGCTCGAGCAAAGCCCGCGGGCGACGATGCCGTTGACCTGGGGCGTGCTGTGGCCCGTGTTGCTCCTGCCGGCGGAAGCCAGTGATTGGCAGCCCGAGCGGAGGCGGATGGTGCTCTGGCACGAATTGGCCCACATACGCCGCTGGGATTGGCTTACGCAGCTTTTGGCCAGCGCCGCGTGCGCGGTCTATTGGTTCAACCCGCTGGTGTGGCTGGCGGCGCGGCAAATGCGCATCGAGCGCGAGCGGGCTTGCGACGATCTGGTGCTCGCGTGCGGCGCTAAGGCCAGCGACTATGCCCAGGAGCTGCTCCGGCTGGCGGCTGGCCTCGCCGATCCACGGCTGGCAACGCTGGCCGCCGTGCCTATGGCCCGGCGCGGCGTGCTCGAAAGCCGCCTCCGCGCCATCCTCGACAGCCGGCAAAGCAGGGCCGCCTTGACTACCGCCGTGGTCCTGCTGGCCGCTTGCCTCGCCGCGGCTGCGACGGCGCCGCTGGCGATGCTGCGGGCTGCCCCGCCAAAGCCGCCAGAACCGGA
The DNA here is from genome assembly GCA_022614795.1 of Planctomycetaceae bacterium. Classification (GTDB taxonomy): domain Bacteria; phylum Planctomycetota; class Planctomycetia; order Pirellulales; family Pirellulaceae; genus CAYLLN01. Next base: position 4,168 of record JAKEHX010000537.1, read on the forward strand.
GGCGCCGATGGACCAACCGCCGAAACCGCCCGCTCCGCCAGCCAGTCCGCCAGAAAGGCCGAAAGAGGCTGCAAAACCGACCGCGGAGGTTCCGGTGAATAAGTCCATCACTGTCAGGGGCAAAGTGATCGATGACGAAACCGGAAAACCGATCGAGCGGCTAATTACGCAGGCTGGCAAGTTCGATCCGGCCGATCCGAGCCAGGTGACGTGGGGCTATAGCGAAGGGCGAAGTAGCGCCCGGGACGGCTCGTTTTCGACGACCGTCCGCTGGGCCGAAGGCTGGTCCGCACGCATCCTGGCCGACGGCTACATTCCACAGCCCGTCATTACCGCCCAGCCGCCTGCCGACAAGGATGAAATCGTTGTCACTCTGCGCCTCAAGCGCGGGCGGCTCGTGCGGGGCGAAGTACTCGACCACGCGGGCAAACCGGTGAAAGGTGCGGCCGTGTTTGCCATCGGTCCGACGTTGCTCTATCTGGCGGCCGGAGAGGCCTGGAGCAGTTTGGGCGAGAAGGACAACGAAGCCAAGCCGGTGCACACCGACGACGCGGGCCGTTTCGAGCTGCCCGCGGGGGAGGCGACGAGCGTTGGCGTCTCGCATGTCAGCTTCGACGCCTGGCCGGCGGAAATTCCGGCCGAAGGAGATCTTCTAATCAAGCTGCCCCAGCCGGCGCGCGTGGATGTCGAGCTGGACATCGAGGGCGCCGCCAAGGACAGCGCGGTGTTCTATCAACTGCTCACGGAAAAGACGCCGGGATTTGGCCGCCTGCAATCGATGCGCGAGCTGTCGATCGCCAACGGCGGCAAGCTCACGCTGGCGGCGCTGCCGCCGGGCAAGTATCAGTTTTGCCGCAATGTCATGAACCGACTGCCAGACATGGGCGTGGGAGCCATGCTCGACCGGGAGTTCATCGAGATCAAGGCTGGTGAAACAACGTCCATCCGCTGGGTCCGCGACAAGGGCGCTCGCCTCCGCGGCAAAGTGGTCCTGCCCGCCGCGACCGAGATGTCAGGGGTCATTGTTTCCGTCAAAGCCGAAAAAGCCGTGAAAGACCCATTTGACGGACATGAGTGGCAGACGATCTATTCCTCGCAGGTCGCGGCGAAGGACGGCATGTTCCTCACCGAGCGAATCGCGCCCGGCACGTACCTGGTGAAAGCGGATGGCTACAAAAAAAAGAAGCCGGAAGATCATTTGAGCGGCAGGCTCGGCCTGACCGCTCCGTCCCACGGGGCTTCGATCAAAGTCGAGGTTCCTGCCGAGGGAGAGTTGGTAGTCGAGGGCCTGTTGCTCAAACCCGTTGAGCCAGCGCTTCCGTAAATCGCTAACATGCGGGCCGATTTGGTTGCAGTCGGCCCAGATTCCGGGGAAACTGCAAAGGGCGATGTACGAAATCCGCCGGACTTGTCACCAATAGGTTGCGGCGGGGCTCTGGCGAGCGTATTCGTGCGCCAGTGCTGCGTCGCCCAGAGGCACAGAGAAGGGGTGCGTCCGGTGGGCCCGCTTTCCGGGGCGCGGGCCACGGGGGCATCGTGCCGACCCGCACGGCCGCACCGCTCTGGCTCGCACGTGGTTGTCCCGCGTTTGCCGCCAAGGCGCCGGTTGTGGCCAGCTCCGACCGTCCCCATTCCTCCCTGCATCCGCTTGTTCCGCTGCCGGACAATTCCGGCTTGCGGCACGAGGATTATCGCCTCGCCCAGCGGCTGGTGACCGGCGAGGCGCAGGCGTGGCGCGACTTTGTGCTGCGATTTCAGCGGCTTGTGCTGGCACGAGTGCTGGCGGCGGGACGTGAGATCGGCCAACCCCTGGCGCAGTCCGACGCGGAAGATTTGTGTGCCGATGTGTTCTCGCGGCTGGTGGCGAGCGATTTTGCCGTGCTCCGGCGGTTCGAAGGCCGGAGCACTCTCTCCACGTGGCTTTCGGTGGTGACGCGGCGAATCGTCATTCGGAAACTGGCGACGGCCCATCGGGAACCGAGCCGAGCGCGAAATGATTGCGCGGTGCCGCTGGAAACGCTGGCCGGCCCGCACGACCAGGAGCCGCTGTCGCAATTGATCGGCGAAGAATCGCACGTACGCCTGGCGGCGGGGCTGGCCGGACTGGGCGAGCGGCACCGCCAGCTGGCGTGCTTGTTCTACCTCGACGGCTGCAGCTACCGCGAAATCAGCGAGCAGCTCGACATGCCGCTGAATTCAATTGGCCCAACGCTCAACCGCATCCAGCAAAAGCTGCGTGCTTCGCTGGACGAGGAGTTGTAGCCCGAACTTATTGCCATGACCACGCGCGAACCCAACCTGCTGACGCTGCTGGACTGGTCGCACCGACGAGCCGCCGGCCAGCCGTGCGCCGAGTGGGAGGCGTGGCGCGCGTCATCGCCCAAAGCGGCCCGCGAGGCGGAAGAGCTGATGCGGGTGGAAAAACTGCTGGCCACGGGCGACGCGCCGTTGGGAGCAACGGAGTTGGGTGCGGCCGATGTCGCGCAGCTGATCGAAGGCCAATTGTCGCCCGAAGCGGCGGCGCAGATCGAGGAAATCTGTTTTCGCTCGCCGGCCGAGTTGAGCGAAGTCGCCAGCAGCGTACAATTCTGCCGCCAGTTGCAGGAGTTGCCGGAGGTTTCCAGCGATTTGACTCGGCGTCTGGTGGCGATCGGGCCGCGCGCGGCCGAGCGCCGCACGCGGCGAGCGATGGCCAATGGGGCAGGCTTCCAGCCTGCCAGGTCTGCCGTCGCGAAGCCGACCTCTCCGTCGCGTGTCACTCCCGCCATTGCCGTACACCCGCGCCGGCGCGTCACATCGCGCGTGGACCATCTTCTCAGGCGGTACTGGCCGCTCGCCGCTGCTGCTGTGGCCCTCGTGGCCGCGGCGATCGGCGGCGTAATTGGCTTGTCCATGCTTCCTAGCGACGGGACAAACCGTGTTCCGGTGCCGGTGGTCAGAGACCACGGCGACAAACCTGCCCAGGATCATCTTCCCGAGCAGCCCACCGTCAATCGGATCGTCATCAAACCCGCCCCGCTCGATCCGGAGCGATCACCCGCGGTAAACGCGGCTCCACAGTCGCCCTTGCCGCCAGTCGCCCCCAATGAGCAGCCGGCAACAGTCGTCAGGCAGCATCCAATTCCAGCGCCCGCTGGCCCGCCGCGCCTGGAGGCGTCGATTCACTCCGCGATCGGCGCGGTGCTGGTCGATCCGGGCCAC
>JAKEHX010000538.1 GCA_022614795.1 Planctomycetaceae bacterium
CATTCTCTACCCCGAATTCGACGCGATGCTCCGCGAGGCGATGGTCCGCGAAACGGAGCTGTTCTTCGCCGAGGTGCTGAAGCACGACCTGAGCGTGACCAATTTCGTCGCGTCCGATTTTTCGCTGCTCAATGAGCGGTTGGCGAAGCATTACGGCATTCAGGGTATCGAAGGTTCAGAATTCCGCAAAGTGAGCCTGCCGCCGGAGAGCCATCGGGGCGGAGTCCTGACCATGGCCAGCGTCCTTAAGGTCACCGCCAATGGCACGAGTACTTCGCCCGTGATGCGCGGGGCCTGGGTGCTCGACCGCATTCTCGGCACGCCCCCACCCAAGCCGCCGGCTGATGTGCCCGCGATTGAGCCGGATATCCGCGGCGCGACGACGATCCGCGAACAACTGGCCAGGCACCGGAGCACCGAGTCGTGCGCCGCCTGCCACGCCGAGATCGACCCGCCCGGTTTTGCCCTGGAAAGTTTCGACGTGATCGGCGGCTGGCGCGAGAACTACCGGACGACGGGCCAAGGTGGATCCGTCATGGTCGATGGCCGCCGCATGCCGTACCACAAGGGCAAGCCGGTCGATCCGGCCGACGTGCTGCCCGATGGCCGGAAGTTCGCCAACATCGACGAGCTCAAGCAGCTCTTGCTGGCCGACAAGGATCAGCTCGCCCGCGCATTGACCGAGAAGCTTTTGACCTATGCCACTGGCCAGGCGCCCTCCGCAGCCGACAAGCCGGCAGTTGAGGCGATTGTCGATCGGATACGCGACAAGGACTACGGCTTACGGTCGCTAGTGCATGAGATTGTGCAAAGTGAAACCTTCCAAGACAAATAACATCCCTCCCCATCTTTCACCCCCAATCTATAACCTGCCTCCTCCGTCCGATGCCCATCACGCCCTTCATCCTGTTCCTAGAATCTCACAAAACGAATTCAAAGAACTGTCGCACATAGTGATGGCCAAAGTCTTCGAAATTCGCAACGAGTTCGGCCGCTTCTTTGACGAGCGCATCTACAAGCAAGAGTTGGCTCATCGAATTCCCAACCTGAAACTCGAGTATCCGATCACCATCTCCCACGAGGCGTTCTCCACCACCTACTACCTGGACGGCCTCATCGGCAGTGGTGCGTTCGAGTTCAAGACTGCCCAGTCGCTGACCAGCCGCCATCGCGGCCAGCTCTATAACTATCTCCTGATGCTCGACCTAGCCCACGGCAAGCTGGTGAATCTGCGGCCGGAAAGCGTCGAGCACGAGTTCGTCAACGCCACGCTGCGCCCTGCTGATCGGCATGCATTTGAGGTCGCCACCGATCGCTGGGACCGCACTTTGGCCCGTGCCGGCTACTTCATGGAATCGTTGACGGGTCTGCTCCATGACTGGGGAACCGGTCTGGATCTGAGGCTGTACGAAGCTGCCCTGACGCACTTTCTCGGCGGCGAGACGGCCGTCGTTCGAGACATGCCAGTGCAAAGCCATGGTCGCAATCTCGGACTGCAAACCATGCGGCTGGCTGAGGATGACGTGGCATTTCGGCTGACGGCGCTGGAGACGGACCTGGAGCGATTCGAAACGCACGCCCTTAAGGTCTTGCGTCACGTCGAGTTGCGGGCGATCCTGTGGGTGAATATTGGACTGCGCCAGGTGACGTTTACCACGCTTCGCAGTAAATAGGCGGTTATAGATTGGGGGTGAAAGATGGGCGGGACAATGGGCATAGGTCGCAGGATATTTCTGCGGGCTGGCGGCGTTTCGCTCGTGTTGCCTTGGCTGGCTGCGCTGGCTCCTCGTCGGGTCCAAGGTGGCGAGACGGTGGGACCGCGACGGATGGTCTGCATTTGCACGCCGCTGGGGCTGCATGCGCCGCACTTCTTACCCACCAAGGCAGGCCGGGAATACGAATCGACGCCGTACTTGGATGTTCTCAGGGACTTTCGCGAAGATTTCACCGTCGTGTCGGGCCTCTCGCATCCCGAAGTTGGCTCGAGCCATGATTCGATTTTCAGTTTCCTCACCGCCGCGCCCCATCCCGAGCAGCGGGCCGGCTTTCGCAACAGCATCTCAGTCGATCAGTTCGCCGCGGAGCGAATCGGCGGCCAAACGCGGTTTGCCAGCCTGCCTCTTTCGTGCGAGGGTTTCAGCCTTTCGTGGACCCGCACCGGGGCCCTGGTGCCGTCGGACTCCTTTCCATCGAGCGTGTTTGCCCGGCTGTTTCTGGATGGCCGCCCCGATGAAGTCCAGGCCCAGGCCCGCAAGCTGCGCGACGGCCGCAGCATCCTCGATGCCGTCGGCGGCCAGGCGAAATCACTCACGCACGACCTGGGCGCCGGCGACCGCGAAAAACTCGACGAATACTTCACCAGCGTCCGCGAGCTGGAGCAGCGCCTGTCGGTAAATGAAGAGTGGGCCAAAAAGCCCAAGCCCAAAGTCGATGCCAAACAGCCGCAGAATATCACCAACGCGGCGGATGTGGTGGGCCGGGCACGGCTGATGTTTGACCTGATCCATCTGGCTTTGCAAACCGATTCGACGCGGCTGGTGACGCTGATGCTGCTGGGAACGAGTCTAGTGCCGCCGGTGCCGGGAGTGTCGTTGGGCCACCACGACCTGTCGCATCACGGCCAGGACCCCGGCAAGATCGACCAACTCAAAGCGGTGGAGATCGAAAAGCTGAAGACCTTTCGCGACTTTCTGGCCAAGCTCAAGGAAACAAAGGAAGAGGGTGAAAGCCTGCTCGACCGGACGACGGTCTTTTTCAGCAGCAATTTGGGCAACGCCAGCAACCACTCGACGAGGAATTTGCCGGTGATCCTGGCCGGCGGCGGATTCCGCCACGGCCAGCACCTGGCCTTCGATCCGGCCAGCCCGCCGCCGCTGTCGAATCTCTATGTCAGCATGCTCCAGCGGCTGGGCATCGAGACCGACAAATTCGGCAGCAGCACGGGAACGCTGACGGGGCTGGAGGCGAAGGGATAGGCAGCAGCGGCTTGCTGTCCTAGTGATTCTTCAAGTGCCGTTCCCAGTAGTCGCGGAATGCGATGAGACGGGGCAGCGATTCTTGATCCTTCGCGCGGCCCGCAGCGCGCTTGCTCGCAATGATGTCGTCCAGATGGCAGACCGGCAGGCCATCCACTTCGACGCGGCGCTTCCAGGCATCCTCAAACTTCTCGATGCCATCCGGGGCAAAGATCAGGTCCAGATCGAAGGGGCCATCCTTTAATTGTACAAGAGCCTTCCCGCGCACAATCTCGGACTTTCGATCCTCACTCAGTACGAACCTCAATTCTTCCAAAGCCGCAATCAAACGGAGTCCGTTTTCGGCCGACTTCTCGGGAAACAGGTCAGCGTCCTGGGTCGTATCAGGATAGCCGAGGAGGATAGCTCCTGATTTGCCCAGGAATAAATACTGCACACCATGCCGGGCAAGCGCCTCGTGAACCTCCCGAGCAAGGCGATACTCAAACACGATGGTAACCTAGCCAGCGTGGAAGGTTTTTCTCGCACCACTGCCGATACTCTTCCATCGTGTCAAACGAGCGGTAATCCGCGTCGTCCAGCACCGGCTTGTAGGTCTTAATAAAGGCGTACTTCATTCGCTGTTCGAGCGTGCGCTTCGACGCCGCTTCAAACTCGGCATGCCATTGCCGCCGCTCTTCTTCCGATGGTTCGCGAATTTTCATCGCAAGTCGCTCACTAGCTTACTTTCGTTGGGCAACGCGGTCGAAGGGACATTCTCCAAATTCCCGCCCACTCCATTCCTTCACGACCTTCGACACGGGTGCATACATTTCTTCGTCTGCGAAAAGTCTGAAATTCAGGATTGCTCCGAGCGTGGTCGTGCCCCCCACCGCCGACCCAGAGCCTGGAGGGTCGACTTCCAACGGCAATTCAAGTTGTTGAGGTGGACTTGGAACACCCGGAAGCAACTTTTGCTTGGCGCGGAGGCTGACAAAATCTCCCATGGGGCGCGAACCCTCGACGAACCGCTGGAGCGTTGTACTAATCGCCTCAATCCCGTTGTCTATGCCGATCCACCGGCGCTCCGTAACCTCGGCGGCGACGAGCGTCGTGCCTGAGCCAGAGAAGCAATCGAGAACTAGGTCGCCGGGCATCGAAGAAGCCTTCACAATTCGCCGCAGGAGCTCCTGGTTCTTTTCGGTTGGATACCCAGTAATCTCTATGTTCTGATTGTGAGCGTCCCTGAAGTCCATCCAAATGTCTTGAACGCCGATGCCTGGATTCTCGTCGAGATAGACCTTACGCCTTGGGTTTCCATTGGGCGACCAATAGATCTCGCCGCGATCGTCCATCTCATCGAGCACGGCGGGAGGAAACTGCCAGTGCTTGCCAGGAGGTGGTGACACTCCCCTCCAAGGCTGTCCGGTTTCACCGTTCCGCGTGCCGGGGGCGTGAACGGGAACTTTCATGAAGCGCCGGCCCGTCTTGGCCTCGACGTATTGGTACTCTTTCGCTCGCTCCTTTGTCCACGGCTCAAGTGAGCGATTCCAGACATAGGAATCCGATTTCGTATAGAAGAGGATATAGTCCGCAACGTTTCCGTACTGCTTGCGCGTGTAGTTCTTTGGATTGCACTTCTTGCGCGTGATGCAGTTGCGAAATTGGCCGGGTCCAAAGAGTTCGTCCATGATGATCTTCAGGTGAAACACCATCTTGGCGTCGAGGTGCAGATAGATGCTGCCGTCGGGGGCGAGCAACTCCCGCAAGAGAATCAGCCGCGCTCGCAAAAACTCGATGAAGTCTATCCCGCTGAGGTGGTCCTCGAACGCGTGGCTAAGATCGCGGGCATGAAATGTAGTCTGCGTTGCAAACGGAGGGTCGATGTACACCAGTCCGACCTTGCCTGCGATGCTCGCGTCTTGGAGCAACGCGGACGCGATTCCTAGGTTGTCACCCGCGTAAAGCCGATTGAGCGAATTAGCTTCTCGGCCCTGCCATACGCAGTGCGTGTTTGATGGCGGGCATTCGAGAATTTCTTGCTCAGGCCGCTTGCCGGGATAGCTCAAGATGATGCTTGATCCTTCGCCTCCCAAGCGGCTTCCGTTGCGGCCCGTTTTCGAAGACCTGCTTCGCTTTGGAACTCCAGTCGCCATAGACTCAGCACCTCCTACGACCGCAACCATTCCTCGGTAATTCGTTCATTGATCATCCGCAGTGTTACGACCCGCACTCGCCTGGGCCACAACTTTTCAAGGAAGGCGTAATCGTCCCACATGGTGCCTAGTAGCAAGCCAGGACCATCGTTGACAAAAATCACTTTTGTGGAAAGTCCCTTTTCACTGGCATATTTCAACACTTCTTCCGCGCATTCTCGATACTGGCCTGGACGATCATCCTCTTGTGCTCCGCCCCGGTCCGAGTCGTACCGGGCCAATCCCACCCCAAGGACCTCTTGGTCATCCAGGATAACAAAATCAACCGGTCGATCGGGTCGCGGGTAGTTTTGGAACACCGTTCCCAAGGGCACATCCTTTCCCGCGCGTTCGGGCCCAATGATTGTGCAGGTGGCGAGTTGCTGACGCAGTACGGGAAAGGCCCGCTCCGTGAGATCGTAACCCTTCTTGCCGCGATCCTTGTATTCTCAGAGAAGCGCGCATAACGCCTCGTCCGGGATCGGTCGACTCGCAAATGCTCGCTGAACGTCAGTGATCCTGCGGAACTTGTCGCCGAATTGATCGCAAATTGCCGCCGCCTGAGATTTCTTCTTCAGCATTTCGACCGGTGTTTGTGGGCTCACGTATTTTCGGAAAACCCGTGCCAATTGCACACGCATCCATGGCTGCTTGACAACTGCGATTTGTTCCAGCAAGTCAGTTGACGAATGCGAACTCGTGAGGAGCTGGCCGAACATGACCAATACAGGTTTGTAGAGTTCACACGCGAGCGGGAGGATGTCAGGATAGTATTCCCCTGTCGCGAGCGTGATCCACAAGTACCCTTCGCTTTTGTAATCAGCGAATGCCTTTCCTGCAGTTTCGAGTCGGCCTCGGCGTTTTCGTTTCGCCATGAACAATGCTCTGGATGCTCGTCATTGACGTTCAGTTTGTTGCACTTACGCAAACTCTACACCCCCACCACCTGCGCCGCCAAATCGACTGCGGCTGGCCTGGGGAAGCGATCTTGAAGCGCCTGCACCGTCATCTCTTCCTCGCGGAGAGCTTCCATTGCCTTCACCGCGGCTTCGGCGGCCTGGATGGTGGTGATGCAGGGGACGCCTAGCTGCACGGCAGCGGCGCGAATCTTCCCCTCGTCGGTGCGGGCCCCCTTGCCGCTGGGCGTGTTGAGCACCAGCGTAATGGCCCCGTCGTTCATGTAGTCCAGCAGGTTCGGCCGCCCTTCCGAGAGCTTCTTGACCCGCGTCACCGCCAGTCCCGCTTGTTCCAACCGCTGGGCCGTCCCCTCGGTGGCCACGATTTCGTGCCCGAGCGCCACCAGCCTGCGAGCCAGGTCCACGACCGCCTCTTTGTGCCGCTTGCTGACGCTGACAAAAATCTTGCCCTGCGTGGGCAACACCGTTCCCGCGGCCAACTGCCCCTTGGCAAAGGCGATGCTGAACCGCTCGCTGATCCCCATTACCTCGCCCGTGCTCTTCATCTCGGGGCCGAGCACGATATCGACGCCCGCGAATTTGCGGAACGGAAAGACGCTCTCCTTGACGCTGACGTGCGACGGAATCGGCTCGCGAATGACCCCCAATTCCGGCAGCGTCATGCCGGTCATCACCTTGGCCGCGATTTTGGCCACGGGAAGGCCCGTCGCCTTCGCCACGAACGGCACCGTGCGGCTGGCGCGGGGATTGACCTCGAGCACATACACAACCGGCTTGCCATCCTCCTTTTTCACCGCGAATTGCACGTTCATCAGGCCCACAACCCGCAGATGCCGGGCCATCGCGACTGTCGCTTCGCGTATTTCCTGAATGACCGGGCCGGGCAGGCTATAAGGCGGAATGGCACAGGCAGAGTCGCCCGAGTGGACCCCCGCCTCCTCAATGTGCTCCATGATGCCGGCCACGACGACGTTCTCGCCGTCCGAGAGGCAATCGACATCGACCTCGGTCGCGTCTTCGAGGAACTGATCGATGAGCACTGGCTGTCCCTGGGCAACGACAAACGCCTCGGCGACGAAGCGGTCGAACTGGGCCATGTCGTAGCAGATTTCCATCGCCCGCCCGCCGAGCACAAAGCTCGGCCGCACTAGGGACGGAAAGCCGACCTTGGCCGCCTCCGTGCGAGCCTGGCTCATGGTCCGGGCAATGCCGTTGGCCGGCTGCCGGAGGTCCAGCCGCGAAAGGATCGCCGCGAATTTCTCCCGGTCCTCAGCGGCTTCGATCGTTTCG
>JAKEHX010000539.1 GCA_022614795.1 Planctomycetaceae bacterium
CGCCGCCACCGACAAGGCTTATCCCGGGGACGTATGCACCCACTATTCCGACCCCTCAATTCCCAACACAGCCCGCGCCTGACAATCCCTATGCATCGGTTCCGCCGTCGCTGCCGGCCCCCGACATGTCCTTGTTGCCCGTGAAGGTCGAGCTGCGTCAGGGCCTGAAACTCGACGGCCAGATGGCCGTGTCAGGGCCGCTAATATGCGTGGCAGCGTTTGGCGAGGTGGCCATTCCGCTGGCGACGATTCGCGGCATTCGCTTCCACGAGGCAGCGGCCGCCGCGGAACGCCGGCGCCACAAGCCACGGTGATTTTGACCAACAACGACTCGCTCACCGTGTCGCTGCGGGCCGCCCAGATTCAGGTGAAAACCCAGTGGGGCGAGGCCAATATCAACGTTCCGCACCTTAAGTCGCTGCTACTCACTTCGGACGACGTCCAGTGGCAAGAGGCGGGCGGCCGCTGGACGCTGGTCGCCGTGGAGAAGCCGACGCCGCCCGTTGCGGAGGACGCCGGTGAAATTGCTCCCGCCGCGCCGCCGCAAGAATCTGCCGACGAGCGGCCGCGGCTGGAAGGCGCCGATGCAACCATACCCGGTCCTGCTCCCGGCCTGACCATTCCGCCCGCCGACACGCGACCGACGGATCCGAAGTTGCCCCCGGCCCCGAATCCGACCTAGGCGGCCACACGAGCCGTGGAAGTAATCCTCTGCCCCAATCCATCGACTATACTTGAGCTATGGAGACGATCATCCACAAAGTGCGGGATCTCAGCGAAGCTGCTCGTGCCTCGGCCGAGCAGTTGGTGGGCCATTCGTTGGACGAGGGCCAGCAACTGGTGATTGAGGTGCATCGTTGTGAGCTGACTCGGGCAGACGAAGTTGACGGAATTGATGACGCCTTGCCGGCATGGCTCAATGTCTATGAAGGGCTCACCGAAAGCCGAATTGATGAGCTGGAAAAGGCCATTTCGCGCCGACTCGATTTGAGCAGGCCAGTGAAGTAAGGCGCATGGATCCCGCCCTCCTCGACACGGACATGCTCTCCGAGGCGCTCCGGCAACGGCATGCAGAGGTACGGAGACATTCACGCCAGTATCTCCGCTCCCACGGGCAATTCACGTTTTCAGCGATTACACGGTTTGAAATCATACGCGGCTTCAAGCGTCAACAAGCCACTACCCAGCTCGGACGATTTCTTGCGCTTTGCGGGCACTCTGCTGTCCTGCCGCTGACGGATGCCATTTTTGATCGGGCGGCCGATTTGTGGGTTCTCGCCCAGAACGGCGGCCATCCAAGCGGTGACGCCGACCTGCTCATCGCTGCAACGGCACTTGATGAGGGTTTGCACCTGGTGACCGGAAATGCCGCGCACTTCACCTGGATTCCGTCGCTTGTCGTCAAGGACTGGCGACAGCCTTAATCGCGGCAATCAAGCCGCTTTTGTCAGGCCTGCTGATTGATTCACCTCCCGCGCGAGGCTGCGATAATCCTCGGCCCCGTTCGATGTCGGCGCATACTGAAAGATCGACTGGCCAAAGCTCGGGGCTTCGGCCAGGCGGATGTTGCGGCGAATGCGCGTCTCGAAAGCGCGGGCCTCGGCCCATACGCAGTCGGGCGTCTTCTCGCGGGTGAAATACGACGAAATGTCGGTGCTGACTTCCGCCGCCAGCCGCGTGTTGGCGTCGTACATGCACAGGAGCACGCCCGAAAGCTTCAAATCCCGATTGAGCCGCTTCCCCACCACCTCGATCGTCTTGAGCAGCTTCGACAGGCCGTGCAGGGCGAGGAAGTGCGGCTGGAGCGGAAGGAAGACCTCGCGGACCATCGTCAGGGCGTTGATCGTCAAGACGCCGAGCGACGGCGGGCAGTCGATCAGCAGATAGTCGAACCGGGCGTCGTCCTGGGCCAGTTTGTCGCGGAGAATCACTTCGCGGCCCACTTCGCCGGCCAGCTCGACTTCCGCAGCAGCCAGGTCGAGGTGAGCCGGCACGAGCCAGAGGTTGTCGGCCACCGGCTGGCGAATATCCTGAAAGAACTTGTCGCCGGTGAGCACATCGTAGATCGACGGCTGGCCGTCGCGAAGCGAGACCCCCAAATGCAGCGAGGCATGCGCTTGCGGATCGAGATCGACCAGGCAGACCCGCTGCCCCTCGGCGGCGAGCGCGGCGCTCAGGTTGACGGCGGTCGTCGTTTTGCCGACGCCGCCCTTCTGGTTCATCACGGCGATGGAACGCACCGGCAGCTCCTTCTGATTCGAGCGGACTTCGCGCCCGGTTGCCAACCAAATTGGCCCCGGATTATAGGAATGGCCCGGCGCTATTCCCAGACGAGAAACGCCCAGTAGCTGTCAATTCAGGGAATTTGGGCAAATCGCAATTGCCGGCTGCCAAAGATCGAGCGGGCAAATCATGTTTTGGCCCGCCGCTGGCCGATCCCTCCCTTGCCGTAAGTCCAACTGGCCGCCTATCTTGCCCTCGGCCCTGCGGTCAACCGCGAATCGGGGAATAAGATCGGATCGCTGCGCATCGACCTTTGCCTGCCATCGCCCCTTTATCACCCACCGCCATGCGTCATGCGAGCCAAGAGCCCGGCAAGCAGTTGCAAAGCGTCGCCGCGCGCTACCGCGGGGCGCTCGTGGCCGATCGCACGGCTGCCGGACATGCGGGAGGTGGGCAATTGGGAGGGCGAGGCTCCCGCCGAGCCGGGCATGACACAACGCATGTCCAATCCGGCGGGATCCAGTCCGACCGCCCAAATGCCCAGCGGCG
>JAKEHX010000540.1 GCA_022614795.1 Planctomycetaceae bacterium
AGAATGAACGCGTCGATTGAAGTCTGGAGCCAATCGGTCCGCTGCACGGCGGGCAGCGGCGGCAGCACGACGGGCCTGAGCGACCAGAAGTCCCGGCTTTCGGGCGTGATCTTGAACTCGGGGATCGCGACGATCGGCCTCAGCGTGGCGTTGCGCGTCGGCCAGGGGGCGTTGAGCTTCACCCAGCGCGAGAGGGCGGCCAGCTTGTCGTCTTCGAGCTTGCCCTTGGGGGGCATTTGCGCCCGGTCGTCCTTGTAGTGCACGGCCGCAATCAGCAGGCTGTGCTCCGGATCGCCCGGGACAACCGCCGGGCCATTCTCGCCCCCCGCGAGCACCGCCTCTCGCGAATCGAGCCGCAGCTTCCCCTCTTGCTTGTCGGGGCCATGGCATTCGATGCACCGCGTCACGAACAGCGACCGGACGTGGTTCTCGAAAAACTCGACGTCTTCGCGGGGAAACTCGGGCGCGTCTTTCTTTTCCTCGGCCCGGGCGAAAACCGCGGCGACTAGCACGATGACTGCCACGAAGGGAGCCAGGAGCGACGTTCGCAGATTCGTCGGCATGGCGGGTGCAAGTGGCTAGTGGAGGCGCAATCTAGGCGGGGTGGCAGGCGGCCTGACGGCGCGGTATGCCATACTGATTGTAGTAGGCACACTCCGTGTGCCGTGAACCGGAGACGGCACACGGAGTGTGCCTACAACTTCTTATATTGGACGTCGGATCAAAAGTCACGCATGATTTCGATTTCTCGTGAATTCCAACCTCCCCGCTGCAAGGCCAAAAGCCCGAAACCGCATGTGGATCGTGCTCTATGTTGGACTGGGTCTCGTCGTGGCGTTGCTGTTGGCGATCGCCTTGATCCTGGTCACTCACGTCGAGGACTGGAGCCGCGATTTGACGATCAACTATGCGGCGACCAGCGACGACGCGCGCGACGAGCGTCTGCGGCCGATTCATGCCGCAACGGGACCCGCCGAATTGGCCGCCGCCATCGTCCGCTGTGTGGAAGGCTTGCCGCGATGGCAATTGGTCGAGAGGACGGATAAACCGACGGAGATTACGCTGCACTTCGTCCGCACGACCGGCCTGGTAGGCTATAAGGACGATATCAGAGTCCGCATTGTGCCGGCGGGCGAAGGTTCGCGTCTGACGGCGGAAAGCCAGTCGCGAGTCGGCAAGGGGGACTTGGGCCAGAATCCGCGCAACCTGCGGGAACTATTGGGAGCGATCCGCGCGAGCCTGCCATAGCGGCGACCAAGCCGAAAGCGAGCAAGGTGCATGATCGATTCGACCGCGGGACTGGCGGCCCTGATCGCCCTCATTGTGTTCATGTTTGTGGCGGCACTGTTCGGCCGCTGGATGCTTGAGCCGGTCAACCGGGCCGCCGGGGACTTGAACGCGCCGACGCGGTTCATCCTGACCGACTTTATATGGCTGATGATTATGCTTCAGGTGATGCTGGCCACGGCCCTCGTGCAGATTCGTGAGCAAGTGTCACAGCGCGGGCAATTTGTCATTCTGGGCCTGCTCGCATTGCCCGTGATCATCTTGTGGGCGGCGAGCGTCAGCGTCGTCTCGCGGGCGGGCATCACGCAGCCGCTGAGGCGGGCCGTGCTCATTCTGGTCCTCGTCCCCGGCGCGCTGGCGGAGATCATGGCGGTGCCGATTCTTTTGATTGGAGCCTACCTGGCCGTGACCGCCGATCCAGGCGACTGGGCGGCCCGCGCCTGGTCGGAGTCGCTTCCATTCCGGCTAGTGAGCCTGGCGGCCGCCGTCTCGCTGGCCGCGCTTTGGGCGATGGCCTTGCGGTGGCTGTCCTTCTGGGTGCTGGCGGCGTCGGCTACCAACACCGCAGTGGCCATGCAGGCTTCTGAAGCCTCACCGGGCGCCCGGCCATCTTGAAGTTCGTCATTTTCAGGATTCGACAAAGTGTTCTCGATTGTTTGGGATTTACTTGGCTGCGTGAGTGTGCCCGTTTTCGTGTTGGCGTTTGTCGGCAGCGTGTTTCGCTGGACGACTGGACCAATCTTGCAGGCCGCCGCCAATTCCAACTCGCCCCGCTCGTTTCTGCTCACCGATCTGATTTGGCTGCTCGTGCAGATGCAACTGGCGATGGGCGTGGCCAGTTATGCGTTTCCACCCGGGATGCTCATCCGTCATCGAGTCGCTGCGCTGATCTTGTTGTGCGCGGCGACCGTCCTGTTCTGGCTGGCCAGCTTACACGCCGTATCACGGGCAGGAATCAAGCAGCCGCTGCGGCGGGCCGTGGTTTTTGTCGTCCTATTGCCGGGACTGGCCCTTACGGTTTTAGGAGTTCCGCTGATTTCGGTCGGATTGCTTCATGCGCTGGGACAACAGTCTGAGGGGCAGCTACCCAGCCATAGTCCACTGGCACACGGGGCGCAATTGGTCGTGCTGGCGGCGTTTGCGCTTTCGCTCCGCTGGTTGGCGCGCTGGACCGTGGCTGCCTGCTAAGAATCTGGTCTCGGCTGGCGCTGGCGGAGGGCTTCATAGAAGAGCACCGCCGCGGTCGCCGAGAGGTTGAGGCTGTCGGTCTGGCCCAGCATCGGCAGCTTGATGCCAACGACATCGTCCCCGTGCCAGATGTTAGAAAGGCCGGCGGCTTCGCTGCCGAGCACAATTGCCGAGGGCCCGCGAAAATCGGCTGCCGAGTACTCGATCGCCCCATCGACCCGGGCCGCATAGATGCGACAGTTCCGCAAGCGGAGCCAGGCCTGCGTCTCGTCGGCGGTCGCCGCGCAGACCGGCACCGTGAAGATCGCGCCCAGGCTCGCGCGGATGGCGTTGGGGTTGAATAGGTCGGTGATGCCGCTGGCGACAATCACAGCGGCGACGCCAGCCGCATCCGCCGTGCGGACAATTGCGCCCAGATTTCCCGGCTTTTCGACCCCTTCGACGACGGCCACAAGGGCCTCGGCCGGCAATGTCAGTTCGGTCAAGGTGCGTCGCGGCGCCATCGCGACGGCGACAATTCCCTCCACGCGGTTGCCATACGCCAGCTTCTCCATCACGGTGGGCGAAACCTCGATCAATTCCGCCCTCCACTGCCCTGCCCGCTGGAGAATCGCCTGGTGTGCGTCGTCGTGACAAAGTTGCGAAAAGAAAAACAACTCGACGATTTCGACTCCGGCCGCCAGCGCCAGGCCGATCTCGCGCACTCCGTCGATGATGATCCTCCCCTGCTCGTCGCGCCCGCGGCGATCGCGCAGGCGAGCGGCAGCTTTGACGCGGGGGTTGGAAAGGCTGGTGATTTGCATGGCTCTGTAGGGCACGCCCTCTGTGGCGTGCCGTGAACTGCGATGGTGACACGACACCTCAAGGACGGAACGCCACGGAGGGCGTTCCCTACAGAATTACGGCCCCACCAGTCCCAACACCCAACACAAATATGCACACGGCGCGGCGACGAGCACCGAATCGATGATGTCCAGCACGCCCCCCAGGCCCGGCAGCCACGTGCTGCTGTCCTTCCGCTGCATGTCGCGCTTGAGCAGCGACTCGGCCAGGTCGCCGTGCATGCCGGCTGCCGCCAGAATCAAGCCGTACAGCGACGAGGCGATGAGGGACGGCTCGACGTACTGGCTGCCGACGAGCCACGGTCCGAGCCAGTGAAAGCAGGCCCACGACGCAGCACAAGCCGACACGATGCCTCCAGCCGCTCCTTCCCACGTTTTATTTGGGCTGAGAATCGGCGTCATTTTCGTGCGGCCCAGCGCCCTGCCAAAGAAGTATGCCCCCGTATCGGCGACTTTCGTAATGGCCAGCACGGAGATGAGCGCAAACAGGCCCCACTCATTGCTCTTATGGAGCCGCACGAGCGCCAAAAAGCTGATGAGCAGGCCCACATAAACAAGCGTGAAGATTCCCAGGGCGGAGTTGACGATCGCCGTTCCCGGCTGGCGATAGCGGCCCATTTCGGCCCCGATGACCGTGATGGCGGCGATCGCGAGCACCGCCATCGGCCAGCCAGCGCGGCCGAAGGGACCCGTCTCCGGAAACGGCACTTGGGCCAACTCGCACACCAGCGGCGCGCTCGCGGCCAGCGGCATCAGCAGATTGCCCAAATAGATCGGCCAGGCCACCGGCTGGTAATTTTTTGCCTTAAGCATGCTCAAGACTTCTTCGGTCGCGAGCACACTGACGATCAGCACGACGGGCAATAGCCACACGCCATAACCGACTGTTTGCCGAGCGTCGAGCCATACGAGCGCGCCGAGCACCGACAGAATGACCGCCGCCGAGATGAGCCGCAAACGAAGCAATGGCGTAGTGAGTGGTGAGGGGTGAGTGGAGTCAGTCGTCAGTGGTCAGTGGGAGTGAGTGGTGAGTGATCATTCGATGTCTCTTGCCTCCTGTCCCCAGCCCAAGCCCCTAGCCCCAGCCCCTAGCCCTTAATCCCCCCATACCGCCGATCGCGGGCGGCATAGTCCCTGATCGCCTGGTGAAAGTCGGCAATCTCAAATTCCGGCCAGCAGCGGTCGGTCACCCACAGCTCCGCATAGCTGATCTGCCACAGCAGGAAATTGCTGATCCGCATTTCGCCGGCCGTGCGAATCAAGAGGTCCGGATCGGGCATGCCGGCGGTGTAGAGCCGGTCGGTGATGGTCGTCTCGTCGATCTTGGCCGGATCGAGCTGGCCGCGTCTGGCCTCGTCGGCGATTCGCCGCGCGGCATCGACCAATTCGCCGCGGCCGCCGTAGTTGATCGCCAGGCAGAGCCGCGTCCCCGTGTTGGCCGTGCTCATTTCCACCGTCTTGTCCATTTCGGCCAGCGTGGCCGCGGGAATTCCGTCGCGGCGGCCGATCACGCGGACGACGACGTTCTGCCGCATGATCGTCTGCCGCTCCTCGATCATGTACTGCTCGAGCAAGTGCATCAGGAACTCGAGCTCGCGCTGTGGCCGCTTCCAGTTTTCGCTCGACAGGCAATACAGCGTGAGCTGGCCCAGGTGCAGGCGGGCCGCTTCCTCGACCGTGCTGCGGACGCTGGCCACCCCGCGGCGATGCCCCTCGATCCGCGGCAGATGCCGCCGCTGGGCCCAGCGGCCGTTGCCGTCCATGATCACCGCCACATGCCGCGGGCGGCGCTCGCGGGGCACGTCGGCCAGAGGCTGAGGGGCGGTTGCGGGAGCGGTGGCCACGGCAGGGCGGATGGGGCAATGGACTCGGTGGAAAACTCCTTTGTAACTCGCCGCCGCGCGGGCAGATAGTCCGACCGGGGTCAGGTACTGTCCTGATTTGAAAATCTACAGTAGGTGGGGCAGGATTGACGTGGACTAATCTCGGCGCACTTGGATAATCGCTAAGGACCGATCGCTTCGTCGGATTGTTGCCGCAAGAGAACCAGCAAGGCGGCGGTTCCGGGGTTTTTGATCCTCGGATCGCGAAAATTCTCTGGCCGCTCTTCGCCAGGCGTCGAGATGAGAATCGTCAGAGTGTCCCCGTCACGCCGATAGATCGCCTTTGAAGTGCCCTCGGCCTCCACAATATCCATCCAGGGTGGATCTTTGGTCACGTCAATCGTGAATGCCGATTTTACCCACTCGTCTCCATTGGAGACCAACAACGCTCGACCCTCGATTCTCACTTTTACTTCGCCGGCAAACTCCGTGTAGTCGTTGACTGATGCAATACTCCACCTCCCCTCGATCCTCCCTTGTTCCATTCGCTTCCACGACCGCCAATTAACCCAAGCGGCAAGTAGAATTGCAGTAAGCAAGGTGAGCGCGAGCAGACCGGCCACGCGAAACTGAAACCAGCGACGCCAAGAGTTGCGAGCGACATTCATGGAACGCATGGAGCTACGTCTTAGCCGAGGCAAATTCAGCGGCGATATTCCTGGCACATGCATAGCCCTGATTGTAGCCATTGCTGGCGTTCGCGAAGGGGAAATGAGGGGGCGTCTAGGACGAGGGCAGTGTAGCCTGACTGGCGAGGCTCATTGCTGCGCAGACAATGGAGTCATGAAGCGAACGAACTTCGCCCTGCGCTGGCTGCTCTTGATTCCACTGCAAATCTCTCCCGCCTTCATGGGGCTGGCTTATTTCCGTAGCAATGTCAGCCCCTTCGCAATCCTGACGGCATTTGTGCTTGGACTCGTTGCCTACGTCGCAACGTTTTCCATTCTAAAGACCGTGCGCAGGCTGCGTGCGCCGAGCGAATTGAAGGGCAGCATTGTTGGTCGAGCGATACTGGACGGAGTGGCCTATGCCGCCTGTTTTGGTCTGTTGGCGATTGGGGCACTTGAACTGTTGGCCTTTTGGGAAATGTCAGACGCCCCCTGGGATGTCATTCTGGATGATGGAATTCGTTACGTAGTGATCGGACTGGCCGGCATTGGATATTGCATTACGATGGGTGCGGCTATCGGTGGGGTGGTTGGTCTTGTCGCAGGCCGCCGACGAATTGTCGTGCATAAATCCGAGTTGCACAAAAACTCTGACGATGCGACGGTCTGATGTGCAAAGCCGTTCGCTCCAACCACCCCAACCCCCATCGCCACCACCAGCGTTAGGAGCACCAACTCGCGGATTGTGAATCGGAACTAGGCGGCCCCCAGTTTAGCATCCGCTGGTGAGCGCGGGACCATAGCCGGGGCGCTGTTTGACCGGTTCAACTGTGTCGGCAACGATGTGGTAGACGAGATTGACCTGGCCGTCGATCGTTACCACCTTGAATGTCAGCCGCCCGATGACGGAGATGGGCTGGAAAACGATGACTTTCGCCGTTTTGCCGGCGGCCATTTCCACGGTGGCGAGCTGATGCATGGGCAGCCCGTCGGGCGGGGGGCCGAACTTTAAGACAGTGGGCCGGCTGTTGATTTCGCCCACCAACAGAAACTTACGCACCTCGCGTCCGGTCGCACTCAAATGGAAATATCCTCGCACCTGGACGAGTTTGCCTTCCAAACGCCGAATGTGGTCGGGAAGTTCCTCCGCGCGAAACGCAGTGCGGTCCTTGGCCACAAAGTCCAACTCGGCCCATTCCACTTCGGTCACCGGCTCGGCCTTCTGTTGCGCTTGCGTCGTGTAGGCGATCGAAATCAGCAGGATGGCTGGCAAAGCATGGCGCATGCCGCGGTCCTCCATGCCCCTGATTGTAGCCGGCCCGCTCGCCACGCTCACTCTGGCGGGGCTTTTTCGTGCGCGGGTAGAATGCACGGGATGTCCCAGAACCCTACGACGCGCCGCGTGTGCAAGTTGCGACGACAAGTCCGCAGGAGCGTCGGACTCACCCCCTGTCGTCCGCAGTTGCATTCTTACTGATCGTGGTAGTGTTCCAGTGGGTCTGTCACTTTGCGACGGCATGGGCCTTAGGAGCGTACATCAACGCTGCCAACACTGGACCAACTGCGAAGTCAATCGATTCTGGATTGTTCGGCTTCTTTTGTGTTGGTGCTACTGCTGTTGCCGCTCTTGCGGCTGGTGCATTTGGATTGATCGCGCTTCGGCGCCTAAGAAACCTCTAGCAGTCTGCCATTTGTCACCTGCACAATTCCCAGGCACCGCTCTGCGGCGGGAGGCGGCCCAATGCGAGAGAAGCTACCCGGCTGGATGGCGGCCCTGCTATTCGTGGTGTTCCTGCCCATTGCCATTGGCTTGGCGTTTATCTGCATGGGCATTGCATTCAGGCTATGCAGTGAATTCTCGCCGCCTCAATAACTGCCCAATTTCCTAGGGACCGCCTTCACACTGCTTTCGGTAGTTCTACTCGCAATCGTCGGAGTTCTCTGGTGGCAGTGCTGACGAACCCAAGCCAAAGACCGACTTCGGGTTCACCCGCCACTTCGAATCGGTGGTCGGATCTTGCCTTTATGGAATCACCTGGAGCCAACCGAGCGCGCAAGTCCGTCGTCCTCGGCGTCAAGAACAAGCGGGGTGAAACCCGCGAAGTCACGCCGGCCGCGCCGTGAATCCGCTGGACTCTTTCGGCGCTTCGTAGGGATTCGGCTCCATGCCCCTGATTGTAGCCGACCGACTCGCCATGCCGTTAGCGGATTGACGTGGACCATTCGCGGGACGGTGGGCTAGACTGGCGGCAACACGGAGGGCTGGCCGATGTTGCGATTTACGATTCGCGAGTTGCTGATTCTGACCGTCAATGCGGGGCTGGCGGTCGGTGGTGGCTGGACCGGACGTATGAATGCAAAGCATGGGAAGCGGTGGTTTCGATTCTCTCTGCGGCTCGCCCTGGTGCTCACCTTAGGAATCGTCATTGGATCATTTGGATCATCCCTGGAACTGAGACTGTTGGGGCAGGGCCAGCCGTCGATGCAGTCGGTGAATGTGCGATTGAAGGTTCTGGAAATCCCGAGAACCAGTTTGGCGGGATTAGGGCTGGGCGCTAGTTCAACCAGCGACGCTCGTTCAACGCTTCCGGCAGCAGAAGTGCTCAAGCGAATCGCTATATTGCAGGAATCAAAGTCCATCAGGGTCGTTACCCAACCGACGTTAGTGACCGTCAGCGGTCGAGCGACTTGGATGAGGATCGGCGACGAGATTCCGTATATAAAGCGCACGGGCGATGGTGCGATCACGATCGGATGGCAGCCGATTGGTACACAGGTCGAGATCTTGCCCACGCTCAAGCGGAACGGGCAGATCGATTTGAAGATCGAAACGGAGCATAGCCGGCCGAGCAAAGCACAATCCGCCGAATACAAATTGGTCCCGGTGCCCACCACGCCGCCCATTGAGCGAATCACCGCCCTGGCAGCATTCGACATTACCAGCGGTGCAACCGTTGTGTTCACCGGACAAGCCGACATGGCGGGTTCCACCGAGAGTGAACGAGTCCTCGTGTTTGTGGCCACCGTGGAGGGGTCTGTCCCGCGGTAAATACCATCTTCTGAATGCTGCGGGACGTTGCCCCGCCACCTTCACTCTGGCGGGGCTTTTTCGTGCGCCGGTACAATGGGCGGGATGAGCGGCAATTGGATTGGCGTGGGGATTCTCGCGGCCATCTCTGGTTACTTTGTTGTCGTGTTCATTCTCTGCCCGAATTGTCCGCCAGTTGGATTCCCACTATTCGTGGCCGCAGTGTTCGGCTTCATTACATTTGCCGCGGTTCGGGCGACACTGCGCAAACAACCGCTTGCGGCTCTATTTCCGCCTGCGACAGTCGGGAGCATGGAGCATAAGCGGCCCACAATTGAAGCCGTGATATTGCTGGTTCTTTGCGTTTGCCTAGCTTTTCTCGTGCTGCTCTTTCCAAATCTGTACGTTCTGCTTACTTGGTCACGCCAGCCCTAAGAGCTCGGCGACTTCTCTGGCGGGGCTTTTTCGTGTGGGGGTACAATGGGCGGAATGAAAAGGGAACGAAACTCGGTCCCTGCACTCGTGCTGTTGCTGTCGTCGGCTTGCGTGTCCATCGCCCGCGGCGATGACTCGCTCCGCGACACGATCGGCGATAAGCCGCTGGCGGGGCACTGGATCTATAACGACCTGCCCAAGGCCGAGGCCGTGGCCCGCGGGCTGAAAAAGCCGCTCTTGGTCGTGTTCCGCTGCGTGCCGTGCCAATGTGCCCAGCAGCTCGACGCCGACCTGACCGATCCGGCCCATCCGATCAATGAGGTGCTCAAGAAGTATGTCTGCGTGCGGATTGTCCACATGGCGGGGGTCGATCTGGCGCGTTTTCAGTTTGACTGGGATGTGTCGCTCGTGGCCCTGATGGTCGGGCCGGACGGCACAATCTATGGCCGCTATGGGACGCGGGCCGTCCGCACCCGGACCGAGAATACGCACGTTTCGACCGCGTCGTTCCAAAAAGCTCTGGAGCGGGCCCTGGCTATTCACGCCGAGTTTCCCAAAAACCTTGCGGCTCTGGCCGGCAAGCAGCCGCGGAAGGTTCCGCTGGCGCGGCCTGAGGATTCGCCCGAGCTGGCCAAACTCGGCGAGCAAGCGATCAGCCGCAAGAATTGCATCCATTGCCACATGGCGGGGGAGGCGCTCGTGCATCACGCGGCCAAAAGCGGCAAGCTGACGGCGGCCCAGCTTTGGCCGTTCCCCTTGCCCGACAACGTGGGCCTGGTGATCGACAAGGAGGACGGCCTGGCGCTCAAGTCGGTTCGCAAGGAATCACCCGCCAATCGGGCCGGCCTGGTCGCAGGCGATGTGCTCCGATCGCTTGACGGCCAGCCGCTCGTTTCGCAGGCCGATATCCAGTGGGTGCTGCACCATGCGCCGCAAGAAACGGAGTTGAAACTTACGTTCGAGCGGGGCGGCGAAACATTGGAGCGAAAACTCGTTCTGTCGGGCAACTGGCGGACGACCGACACGACGTGGCGGCCCTCGCTCAATCCGCTTCGGGGCGGCCTGCATTTGGCGCTGCTGTCGGGCGGCGAGCGGATGCAATATGGCCTGCAACCGGCCGTCCCGGCCTTCATGGTCCGCTACGCCTTCCGCGCTGCCGGCAAGGCGGGGCTCCGCGCCGGCGATGTCGTCCTGACCGTCGATGGCCAGCCGATGCCCGCGTCCGAAAGCGAGCTATTGGCCTATTGCCGGCTCAGCGAGCCGCGGCGCAAGTCGATCGAGCTGCGAATCACGAGCAAGAATCACGATCAAAAGACTGTCACGTTGCCGCTGGGGATTGAGCTGGTACCGGAGTGACTCGTAGCTGAAGTCGCCAGACTTCAGGAATTCCGCCCTGAACTCTGGCGAGTTCAGCTACTCGCACCGGCCTGAACTCTGGCGAGTTCAGCTACGTTCACCGGCAACTCGCGAAGAAGTCCTGAAAGGGTTCGGCAAAATCTTCGGCCCGGACCGGGGGCATCGCCGGCTGGCTATTGCCCCGCTTCTTCCACCACGAGCGCAGCCCCTTGCAGAGCACCGCCATCTCGCTCGATTCGAACGACTCGCTGAACATCGAGTTCACGACATTTTCAGCGGTGGCCCGCTTGCCCTGCTGCGCCGCGAAGACCGTGAGCGCGATGATCATCAGCTCCAGCCGCACTTCGACGCTGGAGATATGCGAGAACAGTTCGTGCGCGCGAGCAATCATGTCGCGGCGAAAGAGTGCTGGCAGCTCGTCGATCGCGCCGGCCAGGAACCGCGCCGCGTGGCGCACGAGCTGGACGAACAGCTTGGGGCGGGCCCGCTCCGAATAGAGGAGCATCTCCAAGGGAGCCACGCAGACAAAGCCAAAAATCGCCCGCGAGAACGACGCGTAATGGGCGGCAAGCGCCGGCGGAATCGAAACCTGCGGGCCGGCGGCGGTTGTCAGGAACAGCCGCTGCGACTCGATATGCCGGATGGCGTCGCGGATCGACGCTTCGCGGTTCCCGCCGTCGGCGTACGACACGGCCGCGCGCAACAGGTCCAGCGAGAACGATTCCCAGTTGGTCAGCGCCACCGGCACCAGCCGCCAGCTTTCCTCCGCCTCGTCCATGCTTTCCAGACGCCGATCGTAGTCGGCCGCCAGCGAGTTGACGCACTGCCGCACCGCGTCCGGCAGGCCCACGACTCCCTGGAAGTTATGTTTGAGAACGCCCAGATAAAGAGCGACGATCAGCCGCCCGATCGAATAGATGTCGCCCCGCTCATCGGCATACTTGCTGCCCAGGTCCTGGGCCTCCGGCGGCATGAAGTAGCGCGTGCCGAAGAACTGCATCGACAGGGTCCGCGTCGAATCGACATCGGCCAGCGACCGAGCCAGGCCGAAGTCGCAGACCACCACGTCGTCGAGCGAGTTCAGGAGCACGTTTCCGAGCGAAATGTCCCGGTGCAAGATTCCGTTCTTGTGCGCGAAGTTGACGCCGGCCATCACCTTGGCGATCACGGCGTGAATCTGCTGGTGCTGGCAGACGATGTCGGGAAGATACGTCAGCAGGGAGTGGTCGTAGAGGGGCGTGACATACCAGAAGGGCTGAGCCGTGGTATTGGCCGCGATGATCGGGATGATGTTGGGATGGGTCAGGCGCGAGAGCAGGCGGACCTCGCGAACGAATCGCCGCACGTCGTCGCCCGCGGTCTGACGCTTGGGGAACGCCAGGATTCGCTTCCTGGCGAAGATTTTGCCGTCGGACCTGCGGCGGCAGCGGACCACTTCGCCGAATCCGCCGCGGCCGATGCACTCCAGATCCTCGAAGTCATCCGCGGCGGCCATAGCGGCAGATTGGGAATGCTGAAAGCGGGAGCTGGAACGAGTGCGCGAGGGTCCAGTGTAACGATCCAGCCCCACGAAAATCCAGCGCTCTCGGACTCCGACCTTCCGACCTCCGACATCTGATCGCCGACCTCCGACCTCCACCGCCCTACAGCGCCTTCATGAACGCAGTCAAATCGGCCTTTTCACCCGCGGTCAGCTTCAGGCCCAGGACCAGGTTGAAGAACTCGACCGTGTCTTCGAGGGTTAGGAGCCGGCCGTCGTGCAGGTACGGCGGCGAGTCCTTGATGCCGCGGAGCGGGAAGGTCTTGATCGGGCCGTCGCCCACGCCGACGTGGCCGTTCACGTTCTGCGGCTCATAGAAGCGCTCGGTTTTGAGATTGTGCATCGTGTTGTCGGTGTAATAGGGCGCCGGGTGGCAAACCGCGCACTGCGCCTTGCCGAAGAACAGCTCCTGGCCGCGGAGCTCGGCTTCGCTGGCTAAATCCGGGTCGAGCTTCCCCAGGACATTGAGCTTGGGAGCCGGCGGAAAGTCGAGCAGGGCCTGGAATTCGGCCATGAAATGGACCTGGCTGCCGCGGTCGAGCGGGTTGACCCCCTTCTTGGTCGCGGTGATCGGGTCGCCATCGAAGTAGGCGGCCCGCTGCTCGAACTCGGTGAAATCCTCGACCGATTTGAGGGCCCGCTGCGAACCGAACAGCCGCTGGATGTTGACGCCGCGGAGCGACGGCGTATCGATCCGGTGGCGCAGCTCCTGCGGGCGAATGTCGCCCACCAGGTGCGTCGCCGCGTTGGTGTGGCCGTTCACGTGGCAATCGAAGCAAACGACGCCGCGGCTGGCCCGCTCGCTGCGGCGGTCGTCGGTCTGGTTGAATTGCTGCTGGGGAAACGGCGTGACCAAGAGCCGCAAGCCTTCGAGCTGTTTTGGATTCAGCAAGTCCTTGAAGAGTTCAAAGAAATTGTCGATGGTGACGAGCTTCCCCTGCGAGACGTCGCCCCGCTCGGGATGCGTGGTCAGGAAGATGGGCGGCGGAAACTCGGGGAGCAAATGATCCGGCAGATCGAAGTCGAGATCGAAGCGGGTCAGGTCGCGGGCTTCCTGCTTCTTCACTTCCTCAATGTGGAACTTGGGAAAGAGCATGCCCCCTTCGGTGTGGTGCGGATGAGGGAGCGGCAGGAAACCGCCGGGGAAGAGCTTTTGCGCGCGGATGTCGGCGGGCTTCAGCGCGGCGAGCTTGTCCCAGGTGACGCCTTGCGGCAGCTTGGCCCGCGGGCCAGCCTGCACCGCCTTGCCGCGCGACATCTTGGCGTTCGCGGCGGGCTTATCGGCCAGGTCGTACCGCGCGGCGAGCAATGCGGCATGCCGCTGCATGATCTCGGGCTTTTCGGCCTTCATTTTTTCCAGGACCGATTGGAAGCTGGGCGCGGCCGCAGCAGTCGCGGGACGTGCGGGAGCCGGGCGGTTCTGGGCGGACGCGGCGGTTATGAGCGTCATCAAACCGGCCACGATAACAAGGTTTACGGCGAGGAGAGAACTTCGGGACATGTTGCTGCTCCTGGATAGAACGAGGGACGGGCATTGGGCCGCGACGGGATTCGCACAGGTACTTTTTACCGCAATCCATGCGATAGGTGAAATACTTTATTTCGATAGTTGCAATAGCCATTGCCTATAGACACGGGCTGGCCCGCTCGCTCACAAACCCAAGCAATTTGTGGGCCGCAGCGTTTGCCGCTGATTGGCATCGCTGAGGCGCCGAATTGCCGACACTTTGTCGCGTCGCCTGCCCGAGCGATACACTGTGGGCATCCTCTTTCACTCAAACCCAAACGGCAACCATGCTCAGCCGCAAAGAAGTCCTGGAGAAATTCCGCGTCGAGCCCGGCAAGAAATTCCACCTCAAGGACCACGATCCGGCCTGGGACGGCGACGACGAAATCCCCAAAGCCCAGCGGAAGGAGTTTGCCGAAAAAGTCCTGACGCAGGATGTGTCGGCGCTGGCCGAGGCCCAGGAGATGCTCTATGCCGACAACCACTGGTCGGTGCTGGCGATCTTTCAAGCGATGGACGCGGCCGGCAAGGACAGCACGATCAAGCACGTCATGTCGGGGGTCAACCCGCAAGGCTGCCAGGTCTATGCCTTCAAGCAGCCCTCGCACGAGGAGCTCGATCACACGTTCCTCTGGCGGTGCATGCTGCGGCTGCCGGAGCGGGGGCGGATTGGCATCTTCAACCGGTCGTACTACGAAGAGGTGCTAGTGGTGAAGGTCCACCCGGAGCTGATTGCCGCTCAGCGAATACCGGGCGCCGACCCGGAAAGCAAGAAGTTCTGGGAGCACCGCTACGACGACATCAACGCCTTCGAGCGGCACCTGGCCCGCAACGGCACGGCGATCGTCAAGTTCTTCCTCAACGTCTCGCAGCAGGAGCAGCACGAGCGCTTCCTGGAGCGGATCAACGAGCCGAAGAAACACTGGAAATTCTCGCCCGGCGATCTGGAGGAAAGCGCCCGCTGGGACGACTACATGGCGGCCTATGAAGCGTGCCTGAGCGCGACGAGCACGAAGTGGGCCCCCTGGTACGTGATTCCAGCCGACCGCAAATGGGTCACGCGGGCCGTGGTGGCCGTGATCCTGACCGAGACGATCAAATCGCTCGACCTGTCCTGGCCCCAGGTGACCCCCGAGCAGAAACGGGCGGTTGCCGAGGCGAAAAAGCGGCTGGAGAAGCGGGGCTAGGCAACATGAACACTCGTCCTCGTCCTCCTCCTCGTCCTCGTTCTCGATTCGGACGGCGCACAATCGAGGACGAGGACGAGGAGGAGGACGAGGACGACAAGGGCGCGGGCTAATGGGCTAACCCCATCTGCGACATGAAGACTTTTCGCTTTCTGCTTGACACCGGTAGGCCCGCGGGGTGCAATAAGGGCTGGCAATCGGCGTCGTCCGTTTCCACTGGACCGCCGATTGTCGAGGCAAATGGTCAGCCTGGGGCGCGATGCCGAAAACCCCGCGGAACAAGGCTGGCTGCAAGTTTTCTTGCTAGGAGAGGCAGCATGTCGCTCATTTCCCGCGCGCGGCCAGCTCAGCCTTCGGTCCGCGCCTGCCGTCGAGCGATGACGCTCGTCGAGATGCTGATCGCGATGGCCCTGACCCTGATCCTGGTCTATGCCATTGCCGAGCTTTACGCCCGCATTGGCCCTTCGGTGAAGGACGGCCGGGCGATGATCGACCTGGTGGCCCAATTGCGCACCGCCTCGTCGCGGCTGCGGGCCGATCTGGAAATGCTCACCGTGACGATGGGAGTGTCGGGGGACGATGGAAAGGCGGACGGGTATTTCGAGATTGGCGAAGGGGGGAATGATCGCACCAATGGCGGTCGATTTGTTTGCAGCGATGCCGATGCCAATCGGAACAATCTGATCGATACGCGCAACCCGCCGCTGACCGGCGCCGAAGATGGAAATGCGAACGGAATCAACGATTTCGCCGAGAACAACGTCACCAATATGTATGGCGACACCGACGACATCCTGGCCTTCACGATTCGATCGGACGGAGCGCCATTCACCGGCAAAGCGTGCGTGCCTGGATCGAATCCCCCCCTCTATTTCAATATCTCGTCCAATTTGGCGGAAGTCATTTGGTTCACCAGCTTCACCGACATGAATGCGAATGGCGTGCGGGACATTGGTGAGCCGCAATTCCTCCATCGGCGGTTGCTGCTGGTCGTTCCCGGTGTCGCGGCCGGATTGCCCGATAATGGGGCGACGAATGTGGAGTACTTCAAATACAACGATGTGTCGGCACACCTGACTGCGGGCGGTTATGTGCCGAACAGGTTCGACGAACTCTCGCGACGCGAGAATCGGTTTGCACATCGGGGAAGGCCAAACTTCCCGAATGAACTGTTACTGAATCCGTTCGAATCGAGCTGGCTAACGACCTACACTCTGCAAGGCGAGAATCTCGGCGAAGACCGCGTGCTCGCCAACGTATTATCTTTTGATGTCCGCGTGTACGATCCGCAGGCCGTCATTCGACCCGATGCCGATCCGATCGCCAATGCAGTGGGAACCCTTCAACCCGGCGACCCGGGGTATCTCGAGGTCATACGGAACGCATATTCGTCCAGTGGAAACACCTACCGGCCATCTGGCTTCGGCGCGTACGTCGATGTTGGTTATGGGCATGGCCTGCACGCGCAGCTCGTGGCCCAAGGCGAGACGCCCGCTAACGCCACGCTGATCCTGTCGAACACGCTGGGCAGTTCGCAGTTCGCGTTCCAACCCCCCACCTATTTGGCGCTCTTTGGACGGACCTACGACACGTGGGCGCAAAGCTACGAGCGCGACGGCGACAACCAAGACAACGACTCCTTTGCGGGCCAACCGCTGATCGACGAAGGGACCGACGGCTTTGACAATGACGGCCTCAACGGTGTCGATGATCCGGGCGAGCGCGAGACGACGCCCCCCTATCCCCATCCGCTGCGTGGCATTCAGATCGGCCTGAGGGTCTATGAGCCGACCACGCGTCAGGTCCGCCAGGCGACGATCGGGTGGGACTTCGTTTCCGAGTGAGCGAATCGATTTCAGATTTCGGATTTCAGATTTCAGATTTGCAGCACGAAATCTGAAATCCGAAATCTGAAATCTGCCATGCACGTTATTCGCCTTCGCGCGCCGTGGGAGATCTTGGCGCTGGCCCAGCCGCCGGGACTGGTCCGTTGCACCCGGCACTTCAATCAGCCGACGGGCCTGGGGGGCGGCGAGCGCGTGTGGCTGGTGGTCGACGGCGCCGTCTGCCCGGAAAAGGTCGCACTCAACGGCGAGTTCGTCGGATCAGCGTCTGGCTTGTCCCCCAGCGGCACGGCACGCTTGGACATCACGCCGCTGCTCGCCCCGCGCAACAAGATCGAGATCGAGCTGGCGGCGGTGGAGGGTGTCGATCCGCTGGACGCCCTGGGCGACGTGCGATTGGAAATTGAAGAGGCCGATGCTAGGCGATCGAGTGATTGAAACAGAAGGAAACAAAGGCAACAAAGTGGGAGAATTCGATCTGAGAAGCGCGCGAGCGGCCGGATTGGCTCTCCCTCTTTGTTGCCTTTGTTCCCTTCTGTTCCAGCGCCTTCCGCCCGCCCAAGACGGCGGTCAATAGACGAAGTTGCAACCACTGAACCCGCCTGACATGTGCGAGCCATATTCCGGCTGTCGGCCGACTTGCTCGGCGGCGGCGCGGACCGTCGGCTCGGGGTCGGTCTTGGCGCGGATCAGCATCTGTTCAAGCGTCGGCGGAATGGGCCAGCGCACTTCGTAGTTGTTGTTGGGCAGGACGACATGCTCGCCCGGCCCGCGGCGGATGATCGCTCCAGAGGCTACGAGCACGAACCGGCGGACATCGGCCCGCGGCGAATCGAACGCCGCCGCCAGGTGCGGCAGTGCGTCCTCGCCCAATCGGCGAACTGCTTCGACAGCCGCCTCGTCAAACACTGCCTCGCCGAACGCGTCCAGCAGTACGCGCTCGCCGGCCAGGTGATCCACGAGCGTGTTCACGGCGAGTTGCCGCCGCTCGGGATCGACCCGATAGACGATCGTCGTCGCTTCGACCAAGGTTTCAGAGGTGCGGGCCTTTCGAGCCGCGGCCACAATCCGCTCGATGAGCGCCTCGCGCCGCTCTGGCCGCAATTGATAGACCGCCAGCATGGCCCGCAGCGACAGCCGCGAATCGGGATGGTAGATCAGCGGCTCAATTTGGGGGAGCAGCACGGCAGGCACCGCATTTTGCCGCACCAGCGCCCTTAGCGCCAGGAGCCTGGCGACGTCGCTCTTTTGCGCGAGCAATTCTACGAGCAGGGGCACACACGCCGGGCCAAGCTCTTCCAGCCGCGTTGCTGCGGCCACTTGCCGGCGGATGCTGGGGGACATGAGATCGGCCTTGACCTCGATCATCAGCTGCTCGTGAACGGGCTGCTGCTGGCCGGCGACGTATGTCACGGACTGCGAGTTTTCGGTCCACTCGCCTTCGCGCACATTGGCCCGATAAGTGCCCCGCTCCACGATGTTTCCGCGTTCATCGTACCAGGCCCACAGCCCGTCGCGGCGGTCGTCGCGATAGGACCCTTCGCATTGCAACTGGCCATTGGCATGCCACGCCCGGCATTGGCCGTGACGCTGGGTATCGTCGTTTTGTGGAGTGCCGTTCCAGTGAAGCTTGTTGATCGCCTCCTGGCGGCGCAGCATGGAGGCCGTCCAAACACCGGACATGCCCCAGACCGGATCGGGCAGAGAACCGTCGGCATTCAATAGATCGTGAAGATCGCGCGGCAAGCTGCGATACGTCGCTTCGCTTTGCAGCACTCCCTCTTCGTTCCACATCTGCCACACACCGGATCGCGCCCCGCGCACGACGTATCCCTCGGCCACCTTCTGGCCATTGGCGTGCCGCAGCGTCCATTTCCCTTGCGGCTGGTCGGC